>DAOUFH010000192.1:0-8870 GCA_034429955.1 Dehalococcoidales bacterium | reverse complement strand
TATTGTCCGCAACCGCTGTAACATTCGCCAGGAATACCGCTACAACCGCCGTAACGATTAATGCCGCCGGTTTCAGCGGTGAGGCAGTCGATGATTTAGGTGGTATATCGACTGTTGCCTCCAGCGTAAGACTGAAATATTCAACGGGCGGGCCGGTTTATGTTCATCATAACCCGACCTGGAGTCCGATTGTCGACCATGCCGGAGAAATTACAGCCGGCGATTTGTATTATATGAACGCTACCGCCTATACGGGAGACCTGATGGTGACTCTGTATATCACCAATCCTTATGCTTTAACTCTGGACTACAGCTACCTGAATATGCGGGTGAATGTCTGGTCGGGCACACCCGGTTCCTGGGTCCAGTCTACTCTGGCGGACGGTACTGCGATAGGGGAAAGATATTTAACCCCGACCAACGGCTCCATCAGCTTTATTTTGAACGGAGGGACGCATTATTGCATCAGTGTCGACAGCGGCTCATATTACTGTATCGATACGGATGCGGCCGGAGGGAGTTTGACTCCTCAATTCTATATTGAAGTCCAGCCTCTTTAGCCGTGGAGTCCGGCCCGGCTAGAACAAATTATTCCAAACCCGGTGGAAAATGAAAAAGATTAAGAAGCTGCTTTCAGCGTTAAATCCGAAACGTTTGAATCAAAAATGGATTAAAAACGTAGCGTGGCTGGCGCTGATAGGCGGCTTTTTTATTTATCTGAATATAGCGCAGGCTTTTATAGCGGTAGCCAGCAACAGTATGGAGCCGGCCATCTGTAAGGGCGACCTGATATTTGTCGGCTCGGTTAAGACGGAAGATATTAAACAGGATGATGTCATCGTTTTCAATGTTCCCCGCATCTATCAGGAAAAATACGGCTATCCGTCTACCATATGTCACCGTGTGGTTCGTATCCTCTATAACGGCGATCGTCTGACCTTCAGGACCAAAGGAGACGCGACTTCAGAAGACCCCTTCATGACGTTGCCGGCCGACATCATAGGCGTTGAAAAAATGACTCTGCCCAAAATGGGCTACCTGGTGATGTTCGCTCAGAGCAATCAGGGCAAGATCTTTCTGGTCGGACTGATTATTCTGCTACTGACATACACCAACAGCGCCTGGTTGGCGGAAAAGGGGCGCCGGATCAGAAATGCGCTGGCGGGCATCTCCAATGCGGAATTCAAGCAGTCTCAGGAGAATCTGGAAAGTAAAATAAACTCTACCTCCGAACTGGTTACCAATTCTTTGAACAACTTCAGCTCGGCCATGTCGGAATACGCCGAACATATCGCCAGCCATACCTCAGCCATTAAAAGCCTGGCCGATGCGGCCAAACATATGGAATCGATACTCTCCAGACAGGACCTTGCTCTGACCGGTCGAAGTTCACGTCCGGCGGACAGTCTGCCCTTCCCGGTGGAGGTTACCCCCGAGTTGAAGGCGGCAGTGAAACAGTACCTGCTGGAATATAATCATATGCACAGCCTGGAATCGGTAGAGGTAACGCCCGAATTACGTGCGGCGGTCTGGAATTTTGTTAAGGAATATGCCAGAAGACCGGCAACTCAGAAAGTCATTATCAAGGTGGTACCGGCGCCGGGCCAGCCTTCTGCAACCCCTGTTCCGCCGGAAGAACAACCGTCTGCGGATGTGGAAGTCCCAACAAAAGCGGCTTAAAGCGTATTTATAACAGCAGTGTTTGCCCCGGGATTTTGCCACAGGCAGGTTATTTTTACTAAGATAGAGACAGACCTGTAAAGGCAATTTTATCGGAAGGACGTTATCTTGGAAATATTCGACACTCACGCTCATCTGGACATGTCTGAATTCGAAAACGATCTGGATGAGGTTGTCAGCCGTGCCGGAGCGTCCGGCATAAAAACTATCGTAACCATAGGCATTAATCCAGCCTCGAATCTTAAAGCGATTGCGCTGGCGGAAAAATATGAGGGAATTTATGCGGCAGTCGGCGTGCATCCATCCGATTCAACCGGAATAACCGAAGCGGATATCACTGCTTTGCAGAAACTGACCCGGCATCCTCGTGTAGTAGCTATCGGAGAACTGGGACTGGACTTTTATCATGCTGAGGCTGCCGCGGAAGACCAGTATAAAACACTGACCTGGCAGCTGGAAGCTGCCGTGCAAACAGATAAGCCCATTATAATCCATTGCCGTAATGCCCAGGACGCTTTGCAGCCCCTTTTGAAACAATGGGTAGCCGGCAAACCGGCTTCCAGGTATCCCAATGGAATCCTGCACAATTTCAGGGATGACCTGCGGACAGCCCAAACCTATATCGAGATGGGGTTTTATATCGCGGTGGGCGCCTATATCGGTTACCCCAATTCGGTAGCCTTGCGCCAGGCTGTGGCGCAGATTCCGCCTCAATATCTTTTGATAGAGACTGATTGTCCCTTCCTGCCGCCCCAGAAACTCAGGGGGCGGCGCAATGAGCCGGCTTACTGTGTCAGCACAGTGGAAGTACTGGCCCAGCTGCAAAGTCTCTCCGTTGAAGCAATGGCTGAAATCACTACCCGCAATGCCAGGATAGTGTACAGGTTAGCTGACAGCTAATCCTTCTCCCCTATTGAATAATTCGGTACTTATTGGTACAATTCTCCCCTCCCTGTCCTGTTGCCATTATATTGGGGTAATAGTAAAATTAGGTTGGAATAAGGGTATAAATTTATAAACAAAGGATATAGCAAGAATGGAAAGCGGGACATGGAAAGTCAAAACAGGACTGGCCCAGATGCTGAAGGGCGGAGTCATCATGGATGTGGTCACTCCGGAACACGCTAAAATAGCTGAAGATGCCGGCGCCTGTGCCGTAATGGCTCTGGAGCGCGTTCCTGCTGATATCCGTGCAGCCGGCGGGGTGGCCCGTATGGCGGACTTGACTGTAGTTGAAAGAATCATGAAGGCTGTCTCGATTCCGGTGATGGCCAAATGCAGAATAGGGCATTTCGTGGAAGCCCGGGCTCTGGAAGCTCTGGGAGTCGATTATATCGACGAGTCGGAAGTTTTAACTCCGGCGGATGAAAGCCATCATGTCTGGAAGCACGATTTTACCGTGCCTTTTGTCTGCGGCTGCCGGGACCTGGGAGAGGCCTTGCGCCGTATCGGTGAAGGCGCCGCCATGATCCGTACCAAAGGCGAGGCCGGCACGGGTAACATCGTGGAAGCTGTCAGACACATGCGTACAGTGCAGGATGCGATAAGAAAATTGAGCAATATGCAGCAGGAAGAGTTGATGGCTTACGCCAAAGAGTTAGGAGCTCCCCTGAACCTGGTACAGGATGTACATGATAACGGTAAGCTGCCGGTGGTCAATTTTGCTGCCGGCGGAGTGGCGACTCCGGCCGATGCTGCTTTGATGATGCATCTGGGAGCTGAAGGCGTCTTTGTAGGGTCGGGCATTTTCAAGTCCAGCAACCCTTCAGCCAGGGCCAAGGCCATAGTCAAGGCCACAACTCACTATAACGATTTCAAAATTATTGCCGAAGTCTCCAAGGATTTGGGTGAGGCTATGCCGGGCAAAGATATCAAGCAAATTCCACCTGAAGAACAGTTGGCTAAGCGAGGCTGGTAAAGATTGCAGAATACAATCAGCGACGATCTTCCCGCATTACTTGAGATTTTTCCGGACCATATCAGAGTGCCTCTAAGTGAGCAGCCGGATGTCAATGAACTGGTGGAAGTGGTTATGGACCTGGGGCGGGTGCCCGAAGCCCGCTTTTTTAACCGTGAGATGGTTATAGTCGACCAGGAAGTCTCCGAGCTGGACCTGGGTTTTGTGGTGTCGCGTTTAAGCCGGTTCGGTGATGATAACCGGGCGGGTATAGAACGCACGCTTCACAGAATATCAGCCATCCGCAACCGTAAGGGTAACGTAATAGGACTGACCTGCCGGGTGGGCCGGGCGGTCTACGGTACGATAAAAATCATCCAGGACTTGATTGATTCAGGCAAAAGTATCCTGCTGATGGGACGTCCGGGCGTCGGCAAAACTACCATGCTGAGAGAAATCGCCCGTGTTCTGGCGGATGATTCCCGCAAACGGGTAATTATTGTGGATACCTCCAACGAAATCGGCGGCGACGGTGATATACCTCATTCGGGTATAGGCCATGCCCGCCGCATGCAGGTCACCACACCGGCTATGCAGCATGCGGTGATGATTGAAGCAGTTGAAAACCACATGCCGCAGGTGATTGTCATCGATGAAATCGGCACGGAACTGGAAGCCTTGGCTGCCCGCACAATCGCCGAGAGAGGCGTCCAGCTGGTGGGTACCGCTCACGGCAATACTCTGGAAAATTTGATAATCAATCCCACTCTGGCGGACCTGGTGGGCGGCATTCAAACCGTGACCATCAGCGATGAAGAAGCTAAACGGCGCGGCACACAAAAATCCATACTGGAAAGAATGGCGCCGCCTACCTTCGATATCGTGGTCGAAATCCAGGAGCGCAGAAAAGTCGCCATTCATTCCGATGTGGCCTCTGCGGTCGATGGAATCTTGCGCGGCCAGGCAGATGATGTAGAGGTCCGCTGGCTGGATGAGAGCGGGGAAATCCATCAGATAAAAGTCCAACCGGAGGAAGAATCCGGCAAGCCTAAAGATAAAAAAGCGACCAAAACCAGGAAAGTTCATGAAGAAAAGCCTCCCCGGCTTTATTTATTCGGTGTCAACCGGGCCCGCCTGGAACAGATGGCGCGCGATATGCATTTAAATCTGGATGTCGTCAATAATTCCGCTTCAGCCAATATCTTTGTGACATCGAAGGCTTATTACCGCAACCGGCCCCAGAAGCTGCTGGATGCAGAAGCCACCAATACCCCGGTCTATGTGTTGAAAAGCAATACCCCCAACCAGATACGCCAGCTGTTGAATTCTATCTATCCCGGAGCCGAACGGCGCAAAGAAAGCAGAGACCCTGTATCCGATGCAGTGGAAGAGGCTCATAGTGCGATTGAATTAATCAAAGAGGGCGATGAAGTGGTGGAACTGAGCCCGCAGAGCGCTTATATAAGACGTTTGCAGCATCTGGTGGCTGAACAAAACGCCCTGCCTTCAGACAGCACCGGACGCGACCCCAATCGCAGAGTTAGAATATTCAGAAAAGGCAGCACTTTTTAGGCATGTCTTTATTTATCACGTTTGAAGGCGGAGAAGGCAGCGGGAAGAGTACTCAGGCTCGTCTGCTGTATAACAAACTGAAGCTGTCCGGACGGGAAGCCGTACTGCTGCGGGAACCGGGGGGTACACCGCTGGGTGAACGTGTCCGCCATCTCTTGAAAAAGTCCACCGAAATTGAGATTTCCTCTTTAACGGAGCTGATACTTTTCAATGCTTCCCGCAGCCAGTTGGTCAGTGATGTTATCAAGCCGGCCCTGTCCGAGGGGAAAATAGTTATCTGCGACCGTTTCAGCGATTCTACGCTGGCCTATCAAAGCTACGGACGCGGCCTGGCTGTACAGCTTGTCAGGGAAATCAACGATATCGCCGCCCAGGGTCTGGTGCCCGATCTTACAATTTTACTGGATGTTGCTCCCGGGTTGGGGCTTTCCCGTAAACCGTCCGCAGCCAACGACCGTTTCGAACTGGAAAATACCGGTTTCCATGAGCGTGTAAGGCAGGGCTTTATCATTTTGTCCGCAGAAAATCCCTCCCGCTGGTTGATAATTAGTGCTACTCTGCCTGTTAAACAGATAGCCCAGACAATCTGGCAGACTGTTGCAGCCAGGCTTAAATAAGGCCTGACCGGCATATAATATAAAACTGTCGCGTCTGCAAAACTGGTATTCTCCCCCCGTATAATAATCCAGAGATAACCTGTCGAAATACTGGTATAATATCTTTTAATAATTTGTATTTTTAAACCCGGTTATTAATCTATTTTGGATTGGAGGATGCCTGAATGACTAAATCCGCGCTGGGAATCATTTTAGTGCTGGGAGTTTTTTTTCTGCTGGCAGCCGGCTGGGGGGTATACAATTTTATCGAATTGAACCGTACTCAGGCTGAACTCTCTGTCACGGAATCCGAGTTGCTTTTAACCCGGACTCAACGCGATGATTATGCGGCGCGTTTGCAGAGTACCCAGAACAGTCTGACAGAGACTGAAGATGAGCTGGAGGAAACAGAACTGGAGCTCAAGGCTAACCAGGCTGAACTGAAAGATACACAGCAAGAGCTGACTGATATCAAGTTTGATTTGAGTGCGGCCGAACTCAATACCTTAATATTGCAGAACAGGTACGACCAGTCTCAAACAGAGCTTACGGCTGCTGTGACTACGCTGGACGGATTAGGCATCACTGTTGCTGCCAGCTCTCAATGCGATGATGTTGTACTGGTAGATAACGCTGCAGCGGGTAATCCGACGCTGGCTGAACTGATAGACTTTATTAACCGGGATAATACGGATATGACGGAATATATCCTGAACGTCTATGATTGCTCCCAGTTTTCGCGCGATTTTCATAACCGTGCCGAATCAGCCGGCATCCGCACAGCCGAAGTCCAGATAGACCTTATCGGCGGGACTTACGGACATGCTCTGAATGCCGTGATTACCTCTGATTTCGGATTGGTGTATGTTGATTGTACCGAGCAGGATACCATTGCGCGGGTAGTACAGGGCAAGGTCTACCGTGCGGTAGTGCCGTCTCAGCTATCACCTTATAATATCCGTAATAACAGC
The DNA here is from genome assembly GCA_034429955.1 of Dehalococcoidales bacterium. Lineage (GTDB taxonomy): Bacteria > Chloroflexota > Dehalococcoidia > Dehalococcoidales > UBA3254 > DATIKD01. The sequence continues at coordinate 2,154 of DAOUFH010000192.1, read as the reverse complement.
TGGTGGGACGGCCTGTCTTCATACTACTATTTGCCCGGCGATTACGGTAGCGACTGTATAACCGACAGTATAATCATATACTGGTAAATTCAAATTTCCCGGCCTGTTCCCCTTAAATCAGCCTTAATCCTTTACCCTGCCTCACAGCGGATAGCCGTCCTGACCGGACGGCTGCGGCGGGCGGGTCTTGACAGTTGCGGAGAAATCGACTAAACCGTAAGTAAGACCCCTCCCCCGGGGGGCTTTGTCAATCAGCGATTAATTTATTTGCAGGAGGCTGAATCGTGAGCAAAAAGGTCTTGATTGTGGGTGGTGTAGCCGGAGGTGCCAGTGTAGCCGCCAGACTGCGCCGGGTGGATGAACAGGCGCAGATTGTACTTTTTGAAAAGGGTAAGTATATTTCGTTTGCCAACTGCGGACTGCCTTACTATATCGGAGGGACTATAGCTGAACGGCAAGCCTTACTGGTGCAGACCCCTGAGGCTATGCAAGCCCGTTTTAATATCGATGTAAGGGTAGACAATGAAGTATTGAGTATCGACCGGCAGAACAAAACCGTCTCGGTTATCAATCACGGCAGCGGGCAAAAATACGCAGAGAGCTATGATACTCTGGTGATTTCAACCGGTTCTCTCCCGGCCAGGCCGCCCATCCCGGGCATAGACGGCCCCAATATCTTCTCTCTCTGGAATATTCCGGATACGGATGCCATCAAGGCTTTTGTAGACAATTTAAAACCGGCCCGCGCTGCGGTCATCGGGGGCGGCTTCATCGGTCTGGAAATGGTCGAAAATCTGAAGGAGCGGGGAGTCTCAGTAACTCTGATTGAAATGCTCGACCAGGTGATGGCACCCCTGGATTTTGAAATGGCCCAGCAGGTACATCTGCATTTGAGGTCCAAGAGCATCGATCTCAGGCTGGGAGACGGTGTTAAATCATTTGAAAATCATAACGGCGTCACTGTCATCACACTGTCCAGCGGAGCCAGGGTTGAAGCTGAGCTGGTGCTGCTGGCTATCGGTGTGAAACCGCAGACCGCTCTGGCCAAAGCGGCCGGGCTTGAGCTTAACCCGCAGGGCGGCATTGTGGTCAATGAATTGATGCAGACCAGCGACCCCGCTATCTATGCTGTCGGCGATGCGGTCGAAGTGACGGACTTCGTCCAGGGTATCAAAGCCATGATTCCGCTGGCCGGTCCGGCCAATAAACAGGGACGTATCGCGGCCAACAATATCGACGGCAGAGGGGAACCCTACCGGGGTACCCAGGGGACAGCGATTGCCAAAGTCTTCGATCTGGCGGTCGCCAGCACCGGGACCAACGAAAAAACTCTGAAAAAGAACGGTTTGGTCAAAGGCAAGGACTATCATACCGCCTTTATTCATCCCAATTCTCATGCCAACTATTATCCGGGCGCGCAGCCGCTGAGTATGAAACTCCTCTTTAAACCGGACGGTCATCTGCTGGGAGCGCAGATTGTGGGCTATGCAGGTGTCGATAAACGTATCGATGTCATCGCTACGGTAATGAGGTTGGGAGGCACAGTTGAAGATTTGAAGTCCCTGGAACTGGCTTACGCTCCACCTTATTCTTCCGCCAAGGATGCGGTCAATATGCTGGGTTTTGTGGCCGATAACATACTGAAGGGCGACCTCCGGACTATCGATGTGACTGAACTGGCAACAATCGATCCTGAAAACAGTGTTCTGGTAGATTTGCGCGATCCACTTGAAAGGCAGGCCGGTTATATAGACAGCTCGGTCAATATCCCGCTCAACTCGTTGAGAAAACGGTTGGGCGAACTGGATAAAAACAAGGATATCATCGTCTATTGCGCGGTCGGCCTGCGCGGTTACATCGGGGCCAGAATTCTGATGCAAAACGGGTTCAAAAAAGTACGCAATCTCAGCGGCGGTTTCAGGACCTTTGCCCATGTCTTCTGTCAGGACGCTGCAGTCCTGGAAAAATCCAACGGCGCCGTCAGCTATAGAACGGCCGGCAGTGTAATCTGCCCGGTCGAACCGGTTAAAATCAGTGATTCAGGAGAGGCAGCCTGACGGCGGGGCTATGCCAAGTCCGGTTTTTAACGGCTGTGTCCGGTGGTTAATGAAACCGGTATTATAATGCCGGGCTGGTGGGAGAAGAATAAATGAA
>DAOUFH010000191.1:0-10053 GCA_034429955.1 Dehalococcoidales bacterium | reverse complement strand
GGCAGGCCGCTGGACAGTCCTACCTGGGCGATGCCCTTGGTAACTTCAGCCGCAACATATTCGAAGTGGGGGGTACCGCCGCGGATAACAGCCCCCAGGCAAATCACCGCGTCGTAACGCTTGCTGTTGGCCAGCTTCTGGGCTGCCAAGGGTATCTCGAAAGAGCCCGGCACACGGGTAATTTCGATGTCATCTTCCGTTACTCCATGTCTGAGCAGGGCATCGATAGCGCCCTCCAGCATTTTATTGGTTATAAAATCGTTAAAGCGGGAGACGATGATGCCGAATCTAAGGCCTTCACCCAGCAGCATACCCTCGAAAGTCGTGTTTTTCATTGTCAACTCCTTAAAGCGCGTAATGAACGAAAAGGCCGCACCTCCGGCCGCAGAACGCTTATGCCTAGCATTATAAACTCAAAATATCTCCGGTTCAACACTTTGGGACGGAATCGCTGCCCTCCGGCAAGTCCAGCTTGTGCCCCATTTTCTTTTGTTTGGTTTCCAGGTAGCGCCGATTGTGCGGATTGGGCTGTACAATGACCGGGATAGTCTCTACTACATTCAGGCCGTGTCCTTCTATGCTGATAATTTTCATGGGATTATTGGTCAGCAGGCGGATTTCCCGAATGCCCAGGTCGCGCATAATCTGGGCACCTACCCCGTAGTCACGCAGATCGGGCGGGAACCCCAGCGAAACGTTAGCCTCAACGGTATCCAGGCCTTTATCCTGCAGCGCGTAAGCGCGGATTTTATTGTGAAAGCCGATGCCGCGTCCTTCCTGGCGCAGATAGATTAAGGCCCCGCGGCCTTCTTTGGCGATTTTATCCAGTGCCTGGTCCAGCTGTTCTCCGCAATCGCAGCGCAGGCTGTGGAAGATATCGCCGGTGGCACATTCGCTGTGAACCCTGACCAGCACCGGTTCGACAGTGGTAACATCGCCCATGACCAGTGCCAGATGCTCGGCGGGATCCACCTCGCTTTTATAGGCGATGGCTTTGAATTCACCGTATTTGGTGGGCAGATTGGCTTCAGCTACCCGGTGCACCAGCTTTTCAGTGCGTGAGCGATAGGCGATCAATTCGGCTACACTGATGACTTTGAAACCGAATTTCTCCGCCATCTCGAGCAACTGCGGCAGACGGGCCATGGTGCCGTCTTCGTGTAAAATTTCACAGATCACACCGGCGGGATACAGCCCGGCCATTTTAGCCAGGTCGACGATGGCTTCGGTATGACCGGCGCGCACCAGCACTCCACCCTCTTTAGCCCTGAGAGGGAACATATGGCCCGGATAGACCAGGTCGGATGGTTTGCTGTTGGGGTCGACGATGGTCTTGACGGTCTGTGCCCGGTCAGCGGCGGAGATACCGGTGCTGACCTTATGGGCGGCTTCAACCGAAACCGTAAAAGCGGTGGTGAAACGTGAGGTATTGCGTTCTACCATCATGGGTACCCCCAGCTCATCCAGCCGGGCCCCTGTGACCGGCAGACAGATTAGACCTCGGCCGTATTTGGACATAAAATTGATAGCCTCGGGGGTGACTTTCTCGGCTGCGATAGCCAGGTCGCCCTCATTCTCGCGGTCTTCATTGTCCACGATGATGATAAATTTGCCTTCCTTGATATCCCGCAGAGCTTCGGGAATAGTTGCCAGAGTCATAAATACCTCCCGCTAAAACGCATAATAGCCAGCGAGTCCGGCTTTAAAAGCCGTTCTCACGTAGAAATTCGGAGTTGATTTGAGAAGGCCGTTTTTGTGTGAAACGCTCGGCATACTTGGCCATGATATCGATTTCCAGATTGACCGTATCGCCGGCTTTCCGGTACTGCAAAACGGTATTATTAAAGGTGAATTCGATCACCGACACTTCAAAATAGTCGCTTCCCAGGGCGGTCACTGTGAGACTGATGCCCTCGATCGCGATAAAGCCTTTTTCAACCAGGTAGTACATAATTTGAGGAGGAGCGGAAAAACGGAAAATACGGGCATTGCCTTCAGGCCGGACGGAGACTACTTTACCCACGCCGTCAATATGGCCCTGCACCAGATGCCCGCCTATCTCGCCGCCCAGCGCCATCGCTCTCTCCAGATTGACCGGTTGGGCCTTCTGCAACGAGCCCAGGTTAGTGCGTCTTTCAGTTTCCGGCGCCAGATCCACCTGGAAAGACCTGTCATCGAAAGAGGTAACGGTCAGACAGGCGCCGTTGACCGCTACGCTGGCGCCCAACTCAAGACCTTTGAGTACGGCACCGGCTTTGATGCTCAATTTACCGGGCAGCAGAGAGAGAACTTCACCTACTTCCGTAACTATTCCTGTGAACATAGACTATTTCACCACATAACCGCTGACCATGATATCCGGTCCGATTTGTTCAACTCTGATCTTGTTCAGATGAGGGCACTCCCTTAGTCTGGCCGCTCCCTGTCCGGCTACGGACGGGCGGGCTTCTTCGCCGCCGATAATCATCGGGGCCAGGAAAGCCACCACTTTATCGACCACCGCGGCATCGAACAGTGAGCCCAACAAGATGCCGCCGGTCTCAACCAGTACGCTGGTGATTTCGCGTTTGGCCAGTTGCTCCAGCAATTGACGCATATCGAAAAGTCCGTCCCGGTCGGGCAGAACCAGCAGTTCGGCCCCGGCCTTTTGCAGACTATCACGGACGTTTTCCGGTACGCAGTCGCCGATGACCACCAGGGTCTCTCCGGGCTCTTTGAACAGTCTGGCAGAAGGCGGCGTGCGTCCCTGGCCGTCGACGATGATGCGCAGGGGCTGTTTGTGAGTTACGCCGCCCTTGATGGCGATTCTGACGGTCAGACGGGGGTCATCGACTATAACGGTATTCGCGCCGGTCATGATGGCATCCGAGATATAACGGATGTGCTGTACCTTCTTGCGGGCGGCTTCACCGGTAATCCACTTGGAATCGCCGTTGCGGGTGGCAATTTTACCGTCCAGACTGCTGGCGAATTTGGCAGTGACAAAAGGCAGACCGGTAGAGATATATTTATTAAAGGCTTCATTAAGCTCGAGAGCCTCTTCGGAATGTTCGCCGGAATAGACTTTGAGGCCGGCTTCCTGCAACTCTTTCTGGCCCTGTCCGTTGACTCTGGGATTGGGGTCGATGACTGCGAAATGGACTTCGCGGATGCCGGCCTCTATGATGGCGCGGGTGCAGGGAGGCGTGCGACCTTGATAGCAATGCGGTTCCAGGGTGACATACATGGTGGCGCCGCGGGCTGCTTTTCCGGCCTGTTTGAGGGCTACCACTTCGGCGTGGTCACCGCCCGGAGGTTGAGTATAGCCCATGCCCAGAATAGTCTCGTCTTTGACAATAACCGCGCCGGCCGCAGGATTGGGACTGACCTGTCCCTGGGCCAGGCGTGCCAGTGATAATGCAACTTCCATATAATCCATGATGGTAATTTTAACATCTATACAGACCTAAATACAAAACCGCCGGACGGGGATAAACAGGATTGTTGCAGAAGTCCGGCGCTAAAATGACATAACCATTCAAACAGCCTGACGGAAGCCTTGATTTAAGTTGACCGTAAAACTTTATAATTCGGCATTTATGTTGTATGCTAGATGATTATACCCCAACCTATAGAATCATCCTGATAGTATAACTCTACTGCAAAGGAGTGGCGCTTATGACAATCGCAGTCCTCTACCAGGAATTCCTCAAGGAGTATGATTTCGGTTCCGGGCATCCCTTTCACGGGGACCGCTATGCGCTCTTTATGAAATTATTGCAGGAGAGATTGCAGCCCGACAGCCTGTATAAAATCTTGCAGGCTGAAAGCGCCGGGCAGGCTGATCTGGAGTTAATCTGCGATAAAGATTACATCGATTTCTCACGCGAATACTTTCATGCTCTGGCCAGCGGCTGGATGGGCTACTACGAGGACATGCAGCGCTACCATTCCCTGGATAACCGGCCGATCGGTACTCCCGGTGAGATTGAACAGGCTGCCCGCCTGGTGGTGGGACAGGCCAAGAAGGCCTGCGACCTGATACAGAACGGGGAATACCGCAAGGTGGTTTCGGTAGGCGGAGGCCTGCATCATGCCAAACAGCGTTTCGGAGAGGGCTTTTGTGTTTATAATGACGTGGCTTTTGCCGCTCTCTATTTAATACAAAGATATCAGCTGGAGAGGGTGCTGGTGCTGGATACCGATGCGCATGCCGGCAACGGCACCGCGGAGTACCTGCGCAGCAATACCAAAACTTTATATATAGATATCCATCAGGACCCCCGAACCATCTATCCGGGCACAGGCTTCGTGCAGGATATCGGGATGGACGCCGCCAAGGGTTTGACTATCAATCTGCCCATGCCGGTACATGCCGGCGATGCTTCCTATTTGGCGGCTTTTAACGAGATAATCTTGCCTGTGGCGCGCGAATTCAAACCGCAGATAATTATTCGCAATGGGGGCTCGGACCCGCATTTCAACGACGGTCTGACCTACCTGGGCATGACGGTTTCCGGATTCAAGGTCATGGGCTCCAAAGTGCGTGAGATGGCCGAGATCTGCGACGGGCGGCAGATGGACCTTATGATGTCCGGCTATAACGCCGAGGTCCTGCCTTACGCCTGGCTGTCGCTCCTGAGCGGAGTGGCTGATTTTCCGCTGACGATGGAAGAGCCGGAGGCAGTGCCCCCTCAGTTTAAGAACGATCTGGTCTTGCCTGAGACTGAAGCAATGCTGGAAGAATTACGCAAGATGCAGCGCCCTTACTGGCAGTGCCTGAGATAATCGGCGTTAGCGGCGGGCCGGATTCAATACGATCAAATTTTTAGGTACTCGCTGCGAGGATATTTTTACAGCCTGGATAAGCAAGTCATAACCCATGCAGAAATTCAAAGCTATATTATTCGACCTGGACGGCACGCTGCTGAATACCCTGGAAGACCTGGCTGAGTCCGTTAACAGCGGGCTGAGAGAGATGGGTCTGCCTGTGCATAGCCTGGAGACCTTCAAGTACCTGGTGGGCGAGGGACGCGAGGAAATGGTGCGCAAGTCCTTGCCGGCAGACCGGCGCTCTTCCACTGACAGTCAATATCTGCTCGACTGGGTCAACCGCTATTACCTGGCGCACTGGCATGACCATACCCTGCCTTATCCGGGTGTTCCGGAGATGTTGAACCAACTCCAGGCCGGAGCGATAGCCCTGAGTATATTCTCTAATAAACCCCAGGAATTCACTTCCCTGAATGTGGCCGGACTGCTGGGAAAATGGCAATTCGCAGTAGTGCTGGGAGCCTCGGCGGAAACGCCCCGCAAACCTGATTGTAGCGGAGCACTGCGGATAGCCCGGGAACTGGCGTTGCCGCCGGCCGACTTCATCTACCTGGGCGATTCGGGGATAGATATGCAAACTGCGGTGAGAGCTGGGATGTATGGAGTGGGGGCGCTGTGGGGTTTCAGAACAGCTGAGGAACTGCGGGCAAACGGCGCAAAGAGCCTGGCGCAAAAACCTCAGGACATACTGCAGTTTTTTGCATAAGAATTAATGAATAATAAAAGCCCCGGTTTCTCATAAATGATTAATCCTGATTCATTAATCAAAACAGCTTTTTCCCTATTGAGTGATAGTAGTATATGTGGCCTGGCAGTATTTGCCGTAAGACTTGACAGCTTACACGTTAGCGTGTAAAATCGAGGCAATATGGGTATACAGGTACTGGATTCCAGAGTGATTTCACAGATCGCGGCCGGAGAGGTGGTTGAGCGTCCGGCCTCGGTGGTGAAAGAACTGGTGGAAAACGCGCTGGATGCCGGAGCCACCATTATCAACGTTGAGATCAAGGGCGGCGGCACCGGACTTATCCGCGTGATTGACAATGGCTGCGGCATTGAGGACGACCAGGCTGAGCTGGCTTTTGAAAGACATGCCACCTCCAAGATTGCAGAATTGCAGGATCTCGAAAAACTGGATAGCCTGGGTTTCAGGGGGGAAGCCCTGCCTTCAATCGCTTCAGTGGCCCGGGTGGAAATGACCACCAGTCCCAGCGGAACGATGAACGGCAGTTACCTGGAACTGGAGGACGGCGTTCTGGTCAGGCATGAAAGACAGGCCCGTTCGCCGGGCACTACCATCAGTGTTTATAATCTCTTCCGCAAGATTCCGGCCAGATTGAAATTTTTAAAGTCGGAAGCGGCTGAAAACAGCCGCATCGCCGATGTGGTCAGCCGCTATGCCCTGGCCTATCCCGAAGTCAAGTTCAGTTTGACCAACGACTCCCGCAGTTCCTTACGCACACCCGGTAGCGGCAAACTGCTGGATGCGGTGAATGCGGTCTTCGGCGGGCAGACGGCCGGGCAGATGTTGACGGTTGAAAGCGGCAGTCTGACGGAAGAAGCTGAAGTAAAGGTCTCGGGACTGGTCAGTACGCCGCAATTGGTGCGCTCGACCCGTGACTATCTGATATTTTTCGTCAACCGGCGCTGGGTGAACAACCGTATGCTGGGTTTTGCGGTGGAAGAGGCCTATCATGGCCTGCTGATGCAGGGCAAACACCCGCTGGTGGTCTTGAATCTAACCTTGCAGCCCAACCGCATCGATGTCAATGTCCATCCCTCCAAGACCGAAATAAAATTTCAGTCCGAGCGAATGGTCTTCAGTGTATTGCAGAAAACGGTCAGGTCGGCTCTGGTGGCAACAGCGCCGGTGACTCGTATCTCAGAACTGCGCCGTCCGTCTGTCTCTCCGTCACAACCCTTCACACTGGCGCAGCCTCGCGCTCATTTTAGCACTCCCGGTCAGTCCGTCACTCCGGTTCAGGCGGATAGCCTGCCCGTCCAGCCGGTGACGCCGCTGCTGACACTACCCCTGCTGAGGCTGCTGGGACAATTAGCCTGTAACTATATACTGGCGGAAGGGCCGGACAGCCTGTATTTAATCGACCAGCATGCCGCACATGAAAGAGTGATGCTGGAAAAACTGCAAAAAGAGCGCAGTGAGAACGGTATCGGTATGCAGGGCCTGCTGCCGCCTGAAACTTTTGAGGTTGAGTCCCGGTTGACGCCGGTTATCACAGCCCATCTGGCTGAAGTCAACCGGCTGGGCTTCTCTCTGGAAGCCTTCGGCGATAACGCCTTCCTGGTGCGTACGATTCCTGCTATATTGAGCGGACGGGACTGGCGGGCGGCACTCAAGGAGTCGCTGGAAACCCTGGGTGCGGACTGGTCGGAAGTGCTGTTGAACCGTATGGCCTGTCATTCGGCAGTACGGGCCGGTCAGACTCTGAGTGAAAGCGAGATGCAAGAATTGCTGCGACAGCTGGAAAAGTGCGCCCTGCCCAATAGCTGTCCGCACGGACGTCCTACAATGATACGTATGACGCTGACCCAGATTGAGAAGGAATTCGGCCGGACGGGCGCATAAGAGGCCTGTCCGAGTGTCGGACTATTGATTGGCCAGAGCTATTTCGTCATTCAGGGGATAGGCGGGCACGACGCCCCAGTTGTTAAGCGGCCAGAAACGCAGCCAGACTTCGCCCACAATGCTGTTGCGGGGCACCGTCCAACCAAGATGCGAATCAGAGCTGTGGTTACGGTTGTCGCCCAGGACGAAATAGCAGTCCTCCGGAACGACTGTAGCCGGCATGGAATAAGCCGGTTTTTCCTGTATATAGGGCTCTTCCAGCGGTACTCCGTCGACATAGACCTGTCCGCCGCTGATGCTGACCACATCCCCGGGCAGGCCGATAACTCTTTTAACCCACTGCTTTTGAGGGTCGCCAGGCGGATGAATAATCACGATTTCACCCCGCTGAGGCTGATCGAACATAAAAGCGGTCTTGTTGACCAGCAGTCGCTGCCCGTTCTCAAGACTGGGTTGCATGCTGCTGCCCTCGACCACGCTGTGTTGAAGGGTAAAATAGATGACCAGATAGACCAGCACGGTCACTCCGATTATTACCAGGGCTTCTCTTACGGATTTGGCGCGTTCGGAAGTGTTCATCTTGATCCACTGAGATTAGTATACACTCTTTCTCTATATAACGGCCGGTCGGCGACCGGGTTAGTTGGCAGATTGAGGCAGAACGGAGGTGTCTGCTCCCGCTACCTCCAGTTGTTCGGAAAGGGGATAGTTGCCGGGTCCGCCGAAGACACTGAGCGGCCAGAAACGCAGCCAGGCTTTACCCACGATAGCATCCCGTGTAACGGTCCAACCGTAGTGAGAGTCCGAGCTGTTATTGCGGTTATCGCCCAGCACGAAATATTCATCAGCATTGAGCGTACGGCTGGCCATGGTGTAAGTGGGAGCGGCTTTGATGTAGGGCTCTTCCAGGGCTACGCCGTTTAAATAGAGCTTTTCGTCTCTGACCTCCACAGTATCGCCCGGCAATCCGATCAGGCGTTTAACATATTGTTTTCCGGTTTCACCCGGAGGGTAAACCACTATTATATCGCCGCGTTGGGGTTCATACAGCACTTTCAGTACTATCAGCCGCTGTCCCTCAACCAGGGTGGGCTGCATGCTGATATCGAAGACCTCGCTGCTCTGGACAACCAGTCTGATGAGCAGATAAATCACTACCGCCAGTGCCAGTGTAATGCCGAACTCTTTGATGTAAGCTTTCATGAATAAGTCGCTGTCTATTCTCTAAATCTTTTACAATTATACGCCAACGGAAGGGAATACAAAAGGCAGGTTTAATCAGGGCTTTGATTTAGGAATAACGCTTAATGTTCAAAGTCATGCTGAATCATAAATCTTGAAGCCTGATTCACGTGAAATGGGGTAGGAGGTGTTAATTCACCTCCACCTGAGACTGCAGGTCGTAGTTGCCCACTCCACCCCAATTGGAAGGCGGCCAGACGGATATCCAGGCTTTACCCAGGATATTTTCCTGGGGCACCGTCCAGCCTGATGACGAATCGTTGCTGTTGTTGCGGTTATCGCCCAGCACAAAGTACTGGCCGGAGGGTACCTGGTATTGCAGCAGAGTATAGCCGGCCGGATTAGCTATGTAAGGTTCATCCAGTTGGACTCCGTTGACGTAGACCGAGCCGTCACTGACTTCAACAAGGTCACCGGGCAGGCCGATGACCCTTTTCAACTGGTCCAAATCGCCATCCGGGGATTTATAATAAATAATTTCACCGCGCAGAGGGTCACGGAACTGGAAGGCGACTTTACTGATAAGAACGCGCTGTCCGATCTGCAGACCCGGCTCCATAGCCTGTGAAACGACGGCGTAGCTGCCTACAGTCAATCTGAGTAAAAGAAAAATTACGATGGCGATAACCATCGTAACCACCAGTTCTCTGACAAAATTGCGCATGCCGGGCCTCACAGTATTCAACTATATTATTATTCTACAATGAGCTGTGCTCCGAGGCAAAGACCGTAGAAGACAGGCGTTAGCCGGCGGGTATGTCAGGGTTGTCGGTTAAAGATCAGCGCTAACTCACCCGTAATGTCATCGTAGAGTCGGAGTACCTGTCCGTCGGTTTTGAATATCCCGCTACGCAATAAGGTCTCAAGATAAACCTGTTCCTGCTGCATCAAATCTTCGGTCCCGGCCATAAGTGTTATGATCATCTCATTGATGTAGAGGCTTTCCGGCTGCTCCGCCAGGTAGGAACCGCCATAATAATTGACGCCGGACCGGCCGTTCAGACTGTCCGGATTGGCGATGTCAAATTCCAGGGTTATCTGGGAGTTGGCGAGGGGAGGTTCACCGAGCAGAGAGACCAGTTCCCAGGCAGTTTTTTCCAGTACTTTAGAAGGTTTATAAGGATTTTCAGGATAAGGAATACTGAATTCTACTTCGGCTGACGGATTGTCTTCCGGCCATATTAAGAAAGTGTATCCGGCGGATAACGCCGGTACTCTATCCGGAATAGTTTTTGATTTGGCCTTGATCTGGACGTTCCAGTGGTTGTCTCTAACCCGTGATTCGACTGGGCCGTCTATCCAGTCGACCTGCTGACCGTCTTGATTGAACTGTAATAACAAACTGGTTTCCTGGGGCAGATCGCTGGTTCCGTAGATATAAATTGCATTGGAATTCCAGAAGATACGTTTGA
>DAOUFH010000190.1:0-2898 GCA_034429955.1 Dehalococcoidales bacterium | reverse complement strand
AATCATCGTGCTGTCCCATCTGGGCTGGACCGCCGACCTGGAGTTGGCGGCGGAGGTCGCAGATATCGATATAATCGTCGGTGGGCACTCCCATACGGTGCCTGAAGATTACCCCACGGTCATCGAGCAATCCGGCCACCCTGTATTGGTGGTACAGGCCGGTTCGCACGGCGAGTATCTGGGAGAGCTCAACGTGCAATTTGATAAAAAGGGGATCGTACGCAACTGGGATAACAGCCGGCTGATTCCGATCGATGATTCTATCTCAGTAGATGCAGTCTGCCAGGAAAAATTGAACGAATTCAGCCAGCCCATCGAAGCTTTAATGAATATTCAGGTCGGCAGCACTCTGGTCGACCTGGACGGAGAGGCAGCCCACGTCAGAGGACAGGAGACCAATTTAGGTAATTTAGTAGCGGATGCCATGCTGGACCAGGCCGGCAGCAAGGGAGCTACTCTGGCCGTTATCAACGGCGGCGCCATCCGCGCCTCTATCCCGGCCGGAGATATCAGCTTCGGTCATATCTTTGAAGTCAGGCCTTTCGGCAACTACCTGGTGGTCATCGAAATCAGCGGACAGCAGATACAAGAGGCCCTGGAAAACGGGGTGAGCCAGGTGGAGAAAACCGCCGGCAGATTCCCGCAGGTCGCGGGACTGCGCTACTGCTGGGACCCGCAAGCCGCACCCGGCAGCCGGATCGTATCTATCGATGTGCTGGAAGACGGGGATTACCAGCCGCTGGACCCGGCAGCCCTCTATAAAGTGGCCACCGTCGACTTCCTGGTGTCGGGCGGCGACGGATACACAGCCTTCACGGCCTACTCCAATCTCTATAACACCGGCTTGATGGACTATGAAGTGCTGGAAAACTATATCGGAACCCATTCTCCGGTGGCACCTGCGGTAGAAGGCCGCATCACCCAGACGACCAATTAAATCATTGAGAGAAACAGGATGCAGGACAAGCCGAATATCAGTATACGCAGAATGCAGCGCTCCGAAATGGACTGGGCGATAGAGCTGGCCGCCGGAGAAGGCTGGAACCCCGGTCTGCATGACGCCGAGTATTTATTCCGTCATTATCCGGAAGGCTTTTTAACCGCTCTTGAGGATGACCGGCCGGCCGGCTGCATTTCGGCGGTATCCTATGCCGGTCAATTCGGCTTTATCGGCTTTTTTGTCGTTTTACCGCAGTATCGCGGCAGCTGGGTGGGATTTTATCTGGCCCGGGAAGCCTTGAGGCTGCTGAAGGGGCAGAACAGCGGGCTGGACGGCGTTATGGACAAGGTAGACCAATACGCCAAACTGGGCTTCCGCTTCGCCTACAATAATATCCGCTTTGAATCCATCTCACAGCCCGACACCGGCAGGCCCAACCCCGAACTATGTGATTTGTCCAAAGTTCCCTTCGAACAGATCGCGCAATATGACAGACGCTGCTTTCCGGCTGAGCGCAGGGATTTTCTAAAAGACTGGCTAAATATGCCCGACTCCAGCGCCCTCGGACTGGTGAGCAGTGGGATTCTAAAAGGGTTCGGGGTCATCCGTCAATGCCGCAGCGGCTATAAAATCGGACCGCTTTTCGCGGACGACGGGGAGACGGCCGAAAGACTTTATCTGGCGCTGACGGCGCGTACGCCTGCCCACAGCCCGGTTTACCTGGATGTGCCGGAACCGAATCAGGCCGCTATGGCGCTGGCTGAAAAATACCATATGCAAAAGGTTTTCATGACGGCCCGCATGTACTCCCGGGGGCAGCCGGAGATCGAATTGCCGCGCATTTTCGGGATCACCACCTTCGAGCTGGGTTAAGGCTGTTTCCCGGCTGAATAACCTTAAACCGCCGGCAGATCCGGCAGTCTAACCGTTTTTTATAACGTTTTAACCAAAATTTGCTGCCTTTTTTGGGCTGTTCTGTACATAGACCCTGTTGATATCAAAGTATAGACTTAAATGAGGGAATCTACCGGCTGAAATCCGCCGCGATATCAATAATCTAAACTATGGTGGAACAGGTGATACAATCAACTCTGACAGGTGAAGTCACACAGCTTTCCAGGCGCAAGATGCGCCTGATAGTAGAAAGATATCTGGCCAGCCTGAGCTGCGAAATCGCAGGCACCGGCCTACCCCGGGACCGTACCCTCATCGAAGCCCGCATCAACAACCACAACTGGTTTATCAAGATATCCGACAAGCTGTTGACTCCGCTCAACCCGCTGGATATCTTCACGGCCGCCCTGGGTGAAATTCTGCAGCGCATGGACAACCCGGCAGACAAATACAGCATCGCTTTGCCCAACGAAACACCCTTTTTGAGGTTATGGAGCAGCCTGCCCGATCTGGTCAAGCACAGGCTGAATATCACGGCCCTGTTCGTCGATCCGGCCGGCTTCATCAGAGAAGAGCCGGTATAATTAAGGTGAGTTGTGCATTTTGCACAAAAAGCTCTATAAAGTTTCTGCTATTTTGTCCGTAGACCCTCACTATATCTTGCCGTAAACTGATAGTGTAATCAAAAACAAGTCACCAATTGGTGAAACAACTATCAGGAGGTAATTATAATGTCAGGTACAGCAATTGCAGCAATCATAGCTTTTGTAGTGTTATTCAGCGCATGGGTTATCATTCCTTCCAGATTGAAAAAGCGCCATGAGAGCAAAGTCGATAGTGAAGAAAAATAGACTCTGAATAACCCACCTAAATAAAATATTATATAAATATTATAATATTAAGTAACAACACCAGGCAGCGAAAGTCAGTATTCCTGCCTGGTTGTAATTAAAGAGATGAAAAAGGAGAGAGAATGAAGATTTTTGCCCCCATTATCAACCCAATAGCTCACTGGCTCAGTTCCGCTCCGTCGCGCCGGGATGCATGGATACGGCGGGGACTGG
>DAOUFH010000189.1:0-6260 GCA_034429955.1 Dehalococcoidales bacterium | reverse complement strand
CACTTTGGTCAGCATTTCCACGCCGACTTTGGCCGCACAGTAGGCCGACATCCCCTCAGCCGGCTGGCGGGCGTTAAGTGAGGCAATATTGATAATCGAACCGCCCTGGCCCTGAGCGATCATCCGGCGGGCCTGATGCTTCATGCCCAGGAAAGTCCCTTTCAGGCAAACTGCAAACTCATGGTCCCATTGTTCCTCATCATAATCGATAATGAGGTTCAAACCGCCTGTACCGGCTGAATTGACAGCGATATCCAAGCGACCGAATCCGCCGACAGCGGCCGCAACCGCCTGCTCTACTGCGCTCTCCTGAGTAACATCGGTCTCTATCGTGATACAGTCCTCGCCCAGTTTCTGTTTAACAGTTTCCAGTCCCTCTGCAGAAATATCAGCTATCACCACTTTGGCGCCCTCGGCTACGAACCTTTCCGCTATGCGCTTACCGATTCCCGAAGCGCCGCCGGTGACAAGGGCTACCTTTTGTAACAGTCTGCCGTTATTATTCGACATTATATCCTCCCTCTTGAGACGGCCTGAATAAAATTCAGAGATATTTGATTAAGGTACCATAATAGCTTTAACGATTTCACCGTGCAATAAAGACTCGAAGACCCGTCCGACTTCGTTCAGGTTGAATTTCTGTACAGGCACAGTCAGGGGATCGATCTTTTTATTTTTAAGAGCTGCGATGGTATCTCTAAATTCACCTTGGCCTTGCCGGGAATTATAGCCCAGCGAACCTTTGAGACAGACTTCCTTCATGGTCAACTGCATAAAAGAAATCTCTGTAGTATCATATCCCATACCCAGAAGAATAACCCTGCCACCCTTACGGACCGCATTCACAGCCTCCGACTGGGCCCGGCTGTGGCCGGAACACTCAAAAATTACATCAGGACCCAGGTCGTCCATCAAAGCCGTCAACTCCACAGAGACGTCTTTTTCAGCAGAATTAAGACACGTATCAGCCAGTTTACACGCCGCCGCCAATCTGGACTGTACCACATCTATTGCTACTATCTGTTTAACGCCCAGGCTTCTGGCCCACAGCATGGCAAACAGGCCTACCGCTCCGCAACCGAAAACAGCCACTTTATCTTCAGGCCCTGTGCCGGCAAAATTAACCCCGCGCAAAGCGACCGAAAGGGGTTCTATCAAAGCTCCCTGTTCATAGCTGACTGCATCCGGCAGATGATGCAGCTGGTAGACCGGCACCCGGGCATACTCCGCCAGTCCGCCATCGGTAGCCAGTCCGGTATAACCCAGAGCATCACATAAATTATATTTTTGATGACGACACCAGTAACACTCACCGCAAACGATCGAGGGTTCGACAACCACCCGGTCTCCGATCTTCCAGTCCTGCACCAGGCTGCCAATCTCAACTATTTCACCGGCAAACTCATGTCCCAAAACTCTTTCAGGCAGCCCCATTTTATAAACCGTGAGGTCTGAACCGCAGATGGCGCAGGCTTTGACTCTAACCAGCACTTCTCGTGATTCAGGTACCGGCCGGGGCAGGTCTTTGACCAGCATCTGTTGAGGTCCTTCCATTAGCGCTGCTTTCATCCGGCACTCCTTGTTTTATTAACTCTAAGCTTCACCCATTCCATTAAAAGGTTCGCCTTTCTCAGTAGGAGGCAGAGTCCACCAGGGGAAAGGCGTCATGTAGATATTGGCATCCGTCATTACATTAACGACCACGGGTTTGGAGGTCTGTAGCGCTCTCTGCAGGGCATTATCCAGGGCAGGCTTTATCTGTGCGGGCTTAGTTACCAGTTCACCCTGTGCACAACCCAGGGCTTCGGCTGCTTTATCATAGCGGATATCCGGAGAGAAGAAAGAACCGGTATTTTCAGAGCGACCCCAGATACGCCTCTGGTCGGCATAGACCATACTCCAGCTGCTGTTGTTATGCACGATTATCACAGCAGGGACATTCAGTCGGGCTAAAGTCTCGAGTTCCATGAAATGGTAACCCAGGGCGCCGTCTCCCATCACAGGCGCCAGCAGCAATTTGCCCGGCCTGGCACAGGCGGCTCCGATAGCCATACCCAGCCCCATGCCTACTGCTCCCAAAGTCATCTGCAACGAAGGGATACCGACCATTTGACCGGGATATTCCGTCGCCAGACCGTAAGCGCTGGCCATAATCGACCACCAGTAAATACAGTCTCCGCCGTCCACCGTCATCACCGAGTTTTTATTCAGATTTTTTTCCAGCATCCAGTCCAGAGTATCTTTGACCAGGCGGGCAGGGTTAATGGGCACTTTATCGCTGGAGCCTATTTCCTGGAACATAGCCTTACTGGCGGACTGGCGTTCCCTGATATCTTTAACCCACTCTGTATAGTCAGGGAATTTAATCTCCCTGACTTCCTCGATAATTTGCCGCAGTACCAGTTTGATATCGCCGACGATACCCATTTCTACCGGATAACAGCGTCCTATATCGGCTGCATCAGGATAGACGGCGATAATTTTACCCATGTAATTATTAGCATTTAAAGCACCTTCAATGCCCTGGGAGGCTTTCCCCAAAAGCAAAACAACATCGGCATCAAAACACATCAGATAGGCCAGATTAAGCGGATGTGTCCCCAGAGTCCCAGAGCAGACATCGACAGGAATACCGGTCAATTCAACCAGTTCTTTGATCTCGGCGGAGGCATTAGAGGCTGCACCCAGCCTCCCGACGCTGATGACAGGATGTTCCGCAGAAGCCAGCATTTGGACTGCTTTTTTAATCAACTGCGGGTCGCCGGCCGGGGCGCTTTCAACAACGCAGGTATTATAACGGGTAAACAGTTCAGGATCTCCCTGACTGCATAATATATCGATGGGGATATCTACGAAAGAACAGCCGGGTATTCCGGAACGGGCGGACTTGAAAGCCCAGGTTATCATCTGTGGGATCCGTTCCCAGCGATTGCAATGCCAAAAGTCTTTGACCTGAGCTGATTGTGCAATCGGTTTCTGATCGATTTCCTGCAATGACCGCATACCGTCGGCATACGACTCATTGGCGGCAGCTATCACCACTACCGGCACCTGTCCCCAGCCGGCCGACAGGAGGGCGGCATGGGCAAAACCCAGCATGCCGGCCGTCAGGCAAACGACCCCGGTCTTACCGGATGTCGTGGCATAGCCTGTGGCGGCCAGAACTGCGGCTGCTTCAGTGTGGGTGCCTACCACCTTAATACCTTTCTCTGCAATTGCGGTCAGCATGGGAGCAATATGACCGCCTGTCAGGCAAAAAACACACTCGACACCCTGTTCTGCCAGGGTATTGGCTACAAGTTCGTTGCCCCAGGGTTTTTGAGGATTCCAGTATAACTTTTCTTCTTCAGACATTGACTTCCTCCTTTTACACCTAGAGCTTCTAGGTATTTATTTATATAACATATATAATAGAGGTATTTCAAGGCTAACAAAAATGCCTGGGAGGTAGAATATTATGGTTCCTTCTAATGCAGACGTTGGGAAAATCATTGAGCAGCAGCACCAATTCTTTAGATCGGGAGCAACCAGAAATATCGATTTTCGTATCCGGCAATTAGCTGTCCTCAAACAGGCGATTAAGTCTAACGAAAACCTTATTCTGGAGGCTTTATATCAAGATTTGCATAAATCGCAATATGAGGCTTTCACCACCGAGATAGGCATCGTTTACAACGACATCGGACAGATCATTAAAAATGTCCGGCGCTGGGCGAAACCGCAAAAGGTGAAAACGCCGCTGTCCCTCCTGGGAGCAGGCAGTTATGTCTATCCTGAGCCTTACGGAACAGTGTTGATTATCGGACCTTACAACTATCCGATGAACCTGATATTCGAACCGCTGATGGGCGTTATAGCGGCCGCTAACTGCGCCGTTATCAAACCCTCCGAGATGTCTCCCCACGTTTCGGAGGTAGTGGCTAAGATCATCAAGGAGAACTTTGCCGAAGACTTTATCAGAGTGGTCGAAGGAGATAAAGAAGTTACCGAAGCACTTATCAATGCACCGTTTGATTATATCTTCTTTACCGGCAGCGCCAGAGTCGGCAAAATCGTGCTGGAAGCGGCTGCCAAAAATCTGATCCCGGTTACACTCGAACTGGGAGGTAAAAGCCCCTGCATAGTAGATAAGACTGCCGATATCAATACTGCGGCCAAAAAAATTGTCTGGGGTAAATTCTCCAACGCCGGCCAGACCTGCGTAGCACCGGACTATCTGGTAGTACACCAAACGGTTAAAAAGCCGCTGCTGGAGGCCATAACAAAATATATTGAATGTTTTTACGGCAAAAAACCGGAGGATAGCCCTGATTACGGCAGGATCATAAATACTGCACACACTGAAAGGCTGGCCCGTTTAATCGATAAAGCAAAAGTCTTGACCGGCGGAGAATATGATATTCAACAACACTATATCGCTCCGACTGTACTGGATAAAACCAGCTGGGACGATGAAGTCATGCAGGATGAAATATTCGGACCCCTTCTGCCTGTAATAGAATACGACGACCTGGCTGGCGTCATAGAAAAGATAAACAGCAAACCCAAACCGCTGGGTCTATATCTTTTTTCCAAAGATAAAACGGTTGAGGAAAAGGTAATTTCCTCCATTTCATACGGCGGCGGTTGCCTCAATGAAGTCCTGCTGCACGTCGGTAATTCCAATCTGCCCTTCGGAGGAGTGGGAGCTTCCGGACTGGGGGCGTATCATGGCAAAACCAGCTTCGAGACCTTTTCTCATCAAAAGAGCATCTTAAAGCGGAATTTCAACATTAATGCCATGATGTCCTGCCCGCCCTATACCTCACAGCAATTGAACATGGTCAGGAAATTCCTGAAATAACGCCGCTGTGTCGTCTGAAAGTTGAGCTGATATAATCAGAAACTATCCTTAAAATAGGTGACCATTGAAAACAAGATATTGTATTATAAAATAACAATACAGGTTGAGGATTAAATTCTTACGTAATCAACCTTCGGTCTTTGCGGAATATACAAAAGGAGCGGCTGTAAAATGATTACCAGAATACTGGCTGCCACTGACGGCTCGGAAGTTGCTTTACGCGGTGTTCAATATGCCGCCTATCTGGCCACCGAACTGAAAGCCAGGGTGGTTTTAATTCATATAGTAGAATTGGAAGCCTCTCCTTTAAATCTGGCGGCTGACAGTGAAGAAGAGCGTATCAAGTTCAGAGAAGATTTAATGGAAGCCGGACGCTCAATTATCCGTCTGAGTCAAAAACCCCTGGCGGATGCCGGAATTGCAGCCGATTATGAAGTTATGGAAGGCCGTCCGGCGGAATCCATCTGCCGGTATGCTGCCGACGGCCAGTTTGACTTGATAATTGTAGGTAACCGGGGCAGGAGCAAGCTATCCAGGACAATTTTGGGAAGTGTCAGCGATGAGGTGGTCAGAGTAGCCCACTGCCCCGTTCTGGTAGTCCGCTGAATATTTCAAATTAAAATCGATTTCCACTTCTGCAGTACGACCAATCGATTAATTATTCCTCCGCCGGATAGGACGTATAGCACGGTTATAATGCCTGTGTGCACCGGCCTGCCGTGCTTTTTTGTTTAACTATGTACTCCTCGGGTTGACAGGCTAAAAAAGATTTTGTTAGCATAAAGTTAACTCCAGAGCTGTTATACCTAAAGAGCAATCTAAGGTAAACAGCCGGTATCCTTTATAAAGGATCGACGGCAACACTGGAAACGGTGTTGTTTCCCAAATGGAAAAGGAGATAAGTAATGATTGATTCTTCTATAATAGCGTGCCTTTTTGCGAAGGCCGCTATTTTTTTGTCATTTTTGCTCCTTTTCCGCCGGCCGGTTAAATTTTGCCGCAGGCTATTTTCAATTTAGTCAGGAAAAGGAGAAAGGCCATGACAGTATGATTACGGTTTAGTCAGCAGATATTTCTTAACATTATTTTTGAATGGAGAAAAAATGAGAACCAGATTACTTCCGCTTATTTTGTGTGTATTTTTGGGTATAATATTGATTTTTAGTATATCGGGCTGCTCCAATGAGCCGGCTACCTCAGCTTCCGTTAACACCGGCACAACAACTTCATCACCGACCAATTCAGCAACTACCACAGCCACTCCGCCAGCCACTACCCCAACCTCAACGACACCTGCTTATGCCGACGAGTTGCTGATTTTCGCAGCTGCCGGAACAAAAGCTCCTATAGACGAAGCGGCCATATTGTTTGAACAAAAGTACGGCACTAAAGTAACTATTAATTATGGCGGAGGCGG
>DAOUFH010000188.1:0-12660 GCA_034429955.1 Dehalococcoidales bacterium | reverse complement strand
CTTTGCTGGGTGATTTGCAGTCGTTTACAGTTCCGATCTATACCCTGCATACCAACTGGGAACTGGCCCTTTACTTCTTGCTGGGGGTAGGCTGTGCCGGAGTTGCGGTCCTGTTTACCTGGGTGCTTTACAAATTCGAGGACCTTTTCCAGAAAATTAAAATCCCCGGTTATATCAAGCCGGTTATCGGCGGCCTGGGCGTGGGCGTCATCGGCCTTTACTTCCCTTATATTTTCGGTGTGGGCTATGAGGGAGTCGAGCAGGCTTTGAGCAGCAACCTGGTGCTGACCTCGCTGGCTGCCATGCTGGTCTTGAAAATCCTGGCTACTTCTCTGACACTGGGCAGCGGCGGCAGCGGCGGCGTCTTTGCCCCCAGTCTGTTTATCGGGTCGATGTTCGGGGGTGTATTCGGAGATTTGATGAACAGAGTATTCCCCGGCCATATAGCGCCTTCCGGGGCTTATGCCCTGGTCGGAATGGCGGCGGTTTTCTCGGGTGCAGCCCGTGCTCCGATTACGGCGATTATCATCGTATTTGAAATGACCCGCAACTACGCCATAATTCTGCCGGTTATGATTGCGGTAGTGATCAGCACTTTCATCGCCAATCGTTTGAATCGAGAGAGTATCTATACTATCAAATTGAAGAACAAGGGTATCGATATTCATTCCAGGGAAGAAATCGATGTCCTGGAAAACATCAGTGTCTCGGATATTATGACCCAGAGCTTTCCAGTGGTATCTCCCGATCTGTCCATCCTGAAATTGGCCGATAAATTTGCCCATAGCCGCTATCACAGCTTTCCGGTAGTCGACGAAATCGGCAATTTCCGCGGGATGGTCAGTATGAGCGACCTGGAAGCCAATTTATCTTCTCAGAACCAGTCCGAGACAGTCAAGGATATCGCCACAACCACCAATCTGATTACCGCCTACCCGGATGAATCGCTGCATGAAGTCATGCATCGCCTCGGTGACAGAGACCTGGCCCGTATACCTGTGGTCGATAGACAGAACCAGTTTCGTATTATCGGTATTTTAAGACGTAACGATATCATCAGCGCCTATACCCGGGCTATTAAAAGAACCGAAGTTATATAATAAAATAATAAGATAACCTGCCCCGACAGGCAGGACAGGTTGACGGGATGGTGAAAATGTTATTCAAAAAACTGGGAATATTCCTGACTGCGGTGGTTCTAGTGCTTATACCGGTAGTAGCCGCTTGCAGTGCCACTGCCGAGGATAACGACAGAGAGACTCTGACGCAGGTCTCTACCCTGAATGCCCTCATGGCCGGTTTTTATAACGGGGTAGTTTCCCTGGATGAAATGCAGCCTTACGGTGATACAGGCATCGGCACTTTCGAAAGCCTGGATGGTGAAATGGTGGTACTGGACGGTCGTTTTTATCAGGTTAAAGCCGACGGTAAAGCCTATGCCGCTGCCGGGGACGTTAAATCGCCCTTTCTTTGCCTGACGTTCTTTGATTCCGATGCGACCGTGAGTATCCCGGCCGGGACCGATTATCCCGGCTTGCAGGCTTTACTGGATGCCGGTCTGCCCACCTATAATATATTTTATGCCTTTAAAATCAGCGGGACTTTCAGTTACATGAAAACTCGCAGCGTGCCGGCCCAGTCGCAGCCCTACCCTCCTCTGGCGGATGTCACAGCCAGCCAGCCGGTCTTTGATTTTAACGATGTTAAAGGTACGCTGGTAGGATTCCGCTGTCCGGCTTATGTTGAAGGAGTCAATGTGCCCGGTTACCATCTCCATTTTTTGACTGAAGACCGGACCGCCGGCGGACATGTCCTGGAATTCACCGTAGCTGAGGCTGAGGCTGAGATCGATTATACTCCCGATTTCAACCTGAGTTTGCCTGAAGGCAACGCTGATTTTTATGCCCTGAACCTTTCAGGGGATACCTCAGAGGATATTCAGAAGGTCGAGAAATAAGACTGTCGCAGAGACTGTTCCACCATTTAAAAAATACTGAGTAAGTTCAAGAAGCATCCAGACCGGGATGCTTCTTTGCATTCCGGATTTTCAGAGACGGACTCCAGCTCTGAAGGCTTTTCAAGCCGGACAGGCATTTCCATATTTCAGGTGTTTGGGGTAATATTGGTTATGAGAAAAGCAGTGTTGATCGACTGCTTATCGGAGGTGAAATCGATGAGATTAAACCTGGACATCAAAGAGATTCCCAACAGGTGGTACAACATCATCCCCGACCTGGACTTCCAGGTGCCGGTGCCGATGAGTAGAAGCGGATATCCCCTGACTTATAATGACATGGAGCCCTTTTCGCCTCCGGATATAATAGACGAGGAACTGAACCGCAAGAACCGGGAAGTGCCCATCCCGGCCGGAGTGCTGTCAATTTACAATAACTGGCATTGCACACCGCTATTCCGGGCGGTTGATTTTGAAAAGGCGATAGGGACCTCCGCCCGCATTTTTTATAAGGATGAAGGTGCCAATCCCTCCGGCAGTCACAAAATGAATACGGCTGTACCGCAGGCCTATTATGCCGCCAAGGACAAAAACGTCAAATGCCTGGTGACGGCTGCCGGTTCCGGAGAATGGGGGGTAGCCCTGGCTATCGCCTGCAACTATTTCGACTTGAAATGCAAGGTCTTTATGCTGCGTTCCAGCTACGATGAAATGCCTTACAGCCGTTATGTTATGGAAATTTTGGGCGCCGAAGTGGTACCCAGCCCCAGCCTGACCACCCAGTACGGACGCAAAGAGATAGAGTCTAATTCGTCTTCTGAAGGCAGCATCGGACTGGCTCTCAGTGAGGCCTTTGAGGATGCGGCGTCGCGAGATGATACCAAGTTCGCCTGGGGGTCGGTGATGAACCATGTGCTGCTGCATCAGTCCATAATAGGACTGGAAGCCCGCAGCCAGATGAAAAAAGCCGGCGCCAACCCCGATCTTATTGTCAGTTCTGTGGCCGGCGGAGGCGGCTTCGGCGGCCTGGCCTTTCCTTTTTATCCGGAACGTTCGCGGAATACCCGCTTTATAGCGGTTGAATCGGCTTCAGCTCCCAGCCTTTCGCGCGGCAGCTATGCTTATGATTATTCGGATGCCAAAGGCATTGCTTATATGTTGAAGATGTATACCCTCGGCCACGGTTTCGTTTCACCCGGCATCCGGGCGGCCGATATGCGTTATCATGGTATTTCGCCGCTGATCAGCACCATGTACCACCAGAATAAAATCGAAGCCAGGGCTTATACCCAGCATCAGGCTTTTGAAGCTGCTGTGATGTTTGCCCGCCTGGAGGGCAGTGTGCCCTCTCCGGCTTCCGCCTATGCCATCAAAGCAGTGATGGAGGAAGCGCTGCAGTGCCGGGATAAAAATTCCAGCAGAGATATCCTGTTCTCGATGGATGCCAATTCTCACTTTGAGCTGGATGCCTTGAGGGACTTTACCCGGGGTTCGCTGGAGACGCTGGAATCACCGGAAAAGCATATTCAAGCTGCCATTGGGGCCTTACCGGGTATCAACGAGAGCTAGTCCTGCCGCTGTGAAGGGGGTGTGCTGTCGGTAACGTTTATCTCGTGTTTTACTTCGTCCGGCAAAGCTTCCCGGATCTGGTTTTTGGCCGTCTCGTCCAGCGTGTTGGCGGTTGAGAGGGCAGTTTCGGCTGCGATGACGCCGGCGGTTTTTTCATCCATTCCGATTTGCGGAGCAGCCTCTTTAAGGGTCTCGACAGTCTTGATGACAGAAGCTGCCAGGTCTTCATTGGAAGCTTCTGCCGCTTTGACAATACCCTGACTGACGCCCCGGATGATATCTTCGGGCGCTGCCGGGGTTTGACTCATCGCTTTCACGATGCCTGCGATAGCGGGTTGTATCAACTCAGCAGTATCTTTGGGACTTGCGATAGCAGCCTGCATCACGCCCACGGTGGCCTCTTCAGTGAAGCTTACCGCATCATCGGGATGCTTGGTCTGCTCATGCCACATCCGGCTTAAACCTTTTTCCAGGGACTTCATCAATTTCAACGAGAAATCGCGTCCTTTCAGGGCGTTTTCCGAGATTTTACGGGTGGTCTCCGCCAGCTGGTAAGCCGTTACACCTATGGCCACATCGAACCCGGGCACTTTGTGCAGATATACCAGAGGGAAGGAATTGGTTAAGGTGACCAGCGGAGAAATCAGCATACCGGCGCCCGAAGTCCTGGTATGAGAGAGCAGTTCTTCCAGTACGACCTCTTTTTTAGCTTCGCCGCTTTCCTTGACTCCGGTCAGCATGTTAAGCGTCAGCACCCCTAGCAAAAAGGCGACAACAAAAAGGAAATCGAATCCGGTCAAATCGATAATACCCAGGTGTATGGTTTGCAACGGTCGTATCCAGGTCAGGTCCACTGTCAGTACGTTATCGGCGAAAAACTTGCCCAGGAGACCGCCTAAGATCGGGCCTATACCGGAGCCGAGATAGTTAGCCAGGGAGGACCCGGTTAAATAGGCCGTGTGCTGTCCGTCCGGGGCCAGCTTCATACCCAGGGTGACTGTGGTCAGAGAGACCCCGGCAGTAGCGATGCCGGCGAAGATATGCAGTAGAATTAACAGCGGAACAGTTAAAAAGTACCTGTCCGGCATCGTCGTGAAAGTCCAGCCCAGTATCACCAGCAGATATAAAGACGAGCACAGCGAAAGCACGATTTTACTGCCGAAGCGGTCGGCCAGCGGTCCCCACACCTTGAGGAAGATGATATTGAAGACCTGTCCCAGCACTGAGAGCGCGATGACGCTGGTCAGAGACATTTGCAGGTTGGACAACATGTATACCGCGAAAAAAGGAGTAGCCATATTCAGGGCTATGCCCCAGAAAAACAGAAATTGCATCAGGTGTCTGAAGCTGAGGTCTTTGAACGGTGCAGCCAGGTTCTTGATTAGCGACGGGCGTTTACCCTCAGGCAGCTTAAATAGCGGTTCGGGAATGCGGGCCATGATAACCGGGCTTAACATCCCCAGGAACAGCGCGCCGAAGAGAATGGCGATAGTGTACCCCAGGGCGGGTTGGGAAGGGTCTATCCGGCCGTTCCAGTAGTCCACGAAAAAAGCTGCCGCCAGACCGAACAAGGCCGCTGCAACCGCTGAGTAGCCCAGACGTTTGGAATAAAAACGGCCCAGAATTGAGCCGGGTACCAGGTCCCTGACCCAGCTGTTCCAGCTGCAGTTTGACAGGGCGCTGAGGGCACCTCTGACCAGGACGATGCCCAGTAATATGGAGACTGCCCCGGCTGAAGGTACATCCAAAAACAGCGGAATCAGGGCAATGGGAAACCACAAGAGCTGAGCTAACAACCAGCTTATCAGCGATATACTTTTTCTGCGGCTGGTCTTTTCGATAAGAAAGATAGTGGGGATTTGCAGAAGCTGCATAAGGAAAGGCAAGGCTGCCAGCACGCCGATTTGGAAATTATCGGCTCCCAGTGCCAGGGCATAGGCCGCCAGGAACCCGCTGGTGGAGATGCTGGTAAAGCCTATGGAAGCCACTCCCTCCCAGGTCATCCAGCGCATGCCCTGAGAGATTTCCTGTTCGGTCAGATTGGCCTTCGGTGTGAAAATGTTCATCGGTATGCCGGTTCCAATAGCGTATTTGGGCTCTTATAAGAAAATTCCTGAATTGACCGGATATTATCTACCTTATTAAGTATAACAACTAATGCAGAATTATGCCCGGCCAAACAATGACCGGCTTCAGTCAAAAGTCCGCTCTATCTTCTCCTGCTTTAGTCATAAAAATTAAACCAGCCCGGGTCACGGGCTGGTTTAAAATCAGAGCTCGGAAATAAAAGGTCAGGCAAGAACTGCTGCGATTAATTGAGTCAGGCTGGCTTTGAATCCGACTTCTGACGTCTATCTTATCAAATCCATGCTGCTAGAGTTGGCGCGCAAGACGCTCAGGCCTTCTTGACAAAAACTGGCGGGGAGGTTGTTATTGGCGCTCAGTTGACGGGGCGAGTATTCTTGATGATCTCGTAACATTCCCGGCAATAGACCGGTTTATCGCCACGGGGTTGAAACGGCACCAGTGTCTCTTTTCCGCACATCGCGCAGACAGCCGGATACAACTGGCGCGGCCCCTTCGCTGAATGACCGTTACCATTATCGCCAAAGCGTTCCGACCTTCTTTTCTGGCGGCAGGCCGGACAGCGTTTAGGTTCGTTGGTGTAACCTTTGGAGGCAAAAAACTCCTGCTCCTCTACTGTAAAAACAAAAGTTTTGCCGCAATCTATACAGGTTAAGGTTTTTTCATAAAATGCCATTCTGACTTTCCTTTAGAACCGGGTTAACCAGTCCCATTTTAGTTTTGATTGGTTTGTGTAACTTGCTTTTCCGCTTGAATAACGCATTTTTGCAGTCTTCTGACTAACCCGTCCGTACGCATGGGATGAGTTATCAGAACCAGCAACTCAGGAGGCTCTATAAACTGGTCAAAAGCGGTAATGCTGCTTTGTCCGAAAACGGACTGGACTTCATAAAATCCGCTGTAGCCGGTGAGCCTGACAAAGCCTTTTACCCTGACCACGCTGGCCGGCAGTGTTTTCAACCACCTTTCCAGTCCCTGTCTGGAAAGAGGTGTGTCTACATGAAAACCAAAGGAGCGGAAGCGAGTGGAAGTTTTGCCGGCAGACGGTGGTATATTCACTGCGGATTGCTTTTTAAGGAGGGTAGCGGCGTCCACTGCGCTTTGACTGGTGATAACTAATTCTGCCTGCCGGTTCAACTGGGCTATGCTTGCCTGGATCTCCCCGGTTTTGAGCGACGGAACCAGGTCCGCCTTATTAATCAGGATCGTATCTGCTGTTATAAGCTGGTCTTTTATCAGCCCGCTGTCCTGACCCTGTAACGGATTCCGGCAGGCATCGTAAACCACGATAATATTGGCGATGAGCGCTGCCCCGCTTTTGATAATAGGCTCAATAGCCAGCATGATGCCGGCCGGGTCCGCAATTCCGGTCGACTCGATAAAAACTGTGGCGCCCTTTTCCCGGCGTACAATTTTACGGAGACTGCTGGCCAGTTCATCCCTGAGGTCGCAGCAGGCACAGCCGCCTACAATCGAGGTCAGTTCAATCCTGTGGTCGGCAACCAGCACTCCGTCGATATCAATATCCCCGAATTCGCTCATTATGACGTAGGGGTGTTGTCCGTTGCCGATTGCCTGTTCCAGCAGACGTTTGAGTAAAGTAGTTTTCCCACTGCCCAGGAAGCCGGCGATAATAAAAACCCTGGCCGGGTTTTGGTTTTGAGACACACCTTCCCTCAAGGAGTTACTATTGTAACCCATAACTTAATCTCCCGTTCTATTTATCTGCAAGATTTATTTGGCAGTTTTATGCTTCTGGGCTTCTTTAGCCGACACGATGCGAAATACGACCGTCCGGTTGTCATCAGCCGCGATGCCTTTCAGGGCATATTTGCCGTTTTTCATGGTGACGAGCTGGGGATTATTGATCGTGGTTTGCTGGCGGGTTTTGACATTGAAAGCGGTTATCTCTTTCATAATTTGGCCTCCCTTTATTGCCTGAACGCTTTTCCTGAAAGCGGGCTTATTTATTATAATATCGTATTACAATTGATATTTTGTATCATTTACAAATTAAAATATTTTTCTCCTGCTTACAGGAGTCGTTCCGGCTGTTATTTACCCGCGGACTGGCAGTTCTGACATTTACCGTATAGTTCCAGCAGATGTCCTTCTATAGTAAAGCCGGTTTTTTCCGCGAGCGATTTTTCCAGGCTGCCCAGGTCGCAGCTGGTAAAATCGACTGTATGGCCGCAAGTCGAACAGACCAGGTGATGGTGATGTTCGGTGGGTCTTCTCATCATATAGTTGCGGCATCCGTCCGAAGAATGCACCCGGCAGACCAGATTCAGTTGATTAAGCAGTTCCAATGTCCGGTAGACTGTAACACGTCCGATATCAGGCTGTTCCCGGCGGGCGATTGTATAGATTTCTTCGGGTGATAGATGGTCATGACGTGAGGCAATAACCTTTAAGAGAGCGTGACGCTGAGGTGTCAATTTATATCCGTGCTCTCTGAGAATCCCGGCTATTTTATTGGCTGTTAGTTTCATGATAAACTATATATCATTGTAAATGAAAATTATTTTCAATTAAGAGGCAGTATATCAAATCCCGTTGGAGAAGTCAAGACCTGTATTGAAAGAATTTTGTCGGATCTTTTCTATAATAATATTCAGGGAATTGTCTTACGGGTAATTATTAACTATGATGATAAAAATAGTCTGCAAGGGGAAAGAGTAATGTGTATATTTTGCGGCGGATGCTGCGGCGGTGTTGGAGATATGTTATTGCCGACGTTAGTAGTCGGAACAGGGCTGGTGGTAACTAAAATCAAAGTTGTGCGTGACAAGCGTAAAGAGCGTAATAAGCAAGCTAGCTCTGATGATCGATCGTCCGGGGCAACATCCACGCAACCAGGTGAATAAACTTGAATCCCGGGGCTAAACTGGCTTTAGCCCCGGGATTATTCCTTAGCGGTCTTTATTTTTTGAGTTTGAGTAGTCAATTCCTTTACTATCCGTTCAGTCTCAGGGCCCGGGTGCTGAGTTGTCGGATGACTTTGTTGACCACTAACACCAGTACCGCCAGCAGTGCTATCAAGATCAGCAGGTACAGCCAGACATCTCCGAATCCGGCCCCGTTAACACTGATGTCAACCACCGGCCGGATTACATAATAAGTGGGGAAGAAATAGCCTAGCCATTGCGGTATCTGGGGGAACATGAAGATAAAGGCCGGACCAAACAGCAGCAGTCCCCCGAATTTCCAGAAAGCAAAGAGGGTATTGAGGTCTTTAATCAAAGCCCCCGCCAGCAGGCCGAGTAAGGCCGCCATCACAGCTCCCAGCGCCAGGGTAATCAGCATATAGAGCCAGTTCTCATTGAAAGCCCGGCTGATGGCCATAGTCAATATGCCCATGCTGATCGCCAGCACTATGCCGGCCAGCCCTTTGGAGGAAAATATTTCAGTAAGGCTGACAGGCGTTACATTGAGCGCCTCCAGGGTGTGTTTGTTCTTTTCATGGATTAAAGATGCGGCCGGCAGCATCATGCCGCCGAAGAATACCGCTATCAGGATGGTCAACGGCATCAGGCGCTGATCCCAGGGCTGTGCAGTGTCTTCTCCCAGTGCGATGCTCTCGATATGCACCGGCAGTTCGGCTCCGTTGATTTCACGCACTGCATTGCTCAGGGCTATCGGCAGGATATACCGGCTTTTAGCCGGGCTCTCTCCCCAGACATAGGCTTTGAGGTCGACCTGGCTTGCTCTGGCTTTAGCGTCGAAGTCGGACGGCAATATTATGCCCATGTCCACCGAACCGCGTTCAGTGGCGGCTTTCAACGCCTCCTCGCTGGAATAGGTTTTAACTATCAGGCTGGAATTTTGCTCCAGAAGGGCGCTGATTGACGAACTGCCCGTATCGTAGATACCCAGTTTGGGACGTTCGGTGAAAATGTTGCCGAAGGCCAGATTCACAAAGAGCGCTAGAAGCACCGGCAGGACTACTGCCATTGTCAATATGACATCTTTGGGGCCATGCAATAGCTCATTTTTAAACAGGAGCCAGACTCTTCTATGGTTCATTGATAACGCCTCCGTAGAGCGGCCATGCCTCCCCAGACCGCGATGCAGGTTATTACCGCCAGAATCGCCAGATTGACCCAGACGTCCTGCCAGCCCGCTCCGTAATTGACCACCCGGTTGATGGTATCCGTCAGGTAAAAGGAGGGGATAACTCTGGCCCAGTCAGCCAGCAGTCCCGGAATTACGGAGCCGATACCGGGTATCATCAGGATAATCATTACCAACAGGCCCCAACTGGTTACGGAGTTGATATCCCGGGTCAGTGAGGCAATCAGGAAGGCCAGCCCGATTACCAGCAGGCTGCCCAGCAGCAAAGTAACCAGCACCAGCAGAGGCTGCTGAGTGAAGCCGCCCACTATGGCCATAAAGATAATCGCCTGACCCAGGGCCATACCGATGCCGATTAGTCCCTTGGCTGCGAAGAGGTCGCCGGTTTTCATGGGAGTCACCAGCAAGGCCCGGACGGTGCCCTGTTCAATCTCGGTGGAGATCAGTCCGGCGATGGTCATCACTTCTACCAGCAGAATCAAGGCGGCCAGCATCGGACGCATACGGTCTCTTAGCGATAGTTGCGCACCCAGCAGGTCCGGCCCCAGTATCTCCTGGCTGGTATTGAAGCTGAGTGACTGCCCGGTCTGGGCATAAGACAGCTCTTCCAGTATTTCGATGACAGCGTCTTTCATCTCCGGTTGGGTCGATGAAGCATAATAAAGCCGGATATCCGGCTGACCGCCCTCCGTCCAGGTCTGCAGTATGTTTGCGGGCAACTCTATGCCCATTTGATAATCGCCGTTCATCACAGCTGTTTGCAGAGAATCACTGTCGTTGAACATTGCCAGTTGCAAGCCCTCTGCGTCGGCCATCTGCTCGAAAACCGGCGGCAGTTCGGGGGCGTACATCGCCAGGCTCAATTCTTCGTCTACCTGCGAGGGCATCACGAAATAAATCACGATGTAGAATACTATCCCTACGACAGTGATTAAAAAATAGAAACGGTTGCTCAAGAAGAGTTTGAAATCTTTTTTCAGCAGTGAATTAATTCTGCGCATACTCATTGGTTCAACCTCTCACCGGTAATCTGGATGAAGATATCCTCCAGAGTGGCTTCTTCGCTGTGTAAGGTTACAACCTTCTCGCGACTGAAGAGGGTTTGAACCGCCTGAGGGGTATCCGGCGCGTCCATTGCGATTTCTCGCTTCTCAAGCCGGTTGCCGTCCGTACTGACCTCGGCTACCAGCCGGCGCCGTCCGTATTTCTGTTTGAGGTTGTGCGGCGAGTCGATAGCGGCAATTTTACCTTTATTCATAAAGGCTACCCGGTCGCACAATTTATCGGCCTCCCACATATCATGGGTGGTTAAAAAGACTGTGGCGCCGCGTTGGCGCTCCTCCAAGATGATATTATCGATAGCTTCGGATGAGACCGGGTCCAGTCCTGAGGTAGGTTCGTCCATGAATAAAATATCCGGTGAATTGACCAGAGAGCGGGCGATCATCAAGCGCTGCTTCATCCCTTTGGAATAGCCGGCCGCCTTGTCTTTTTCACGTCCGCTCAGGCCGACTCTCTGCAAAAGGGCGTAGGCGTCGAAGTGTTTAACTCCGAACAGGTCGGCAAAAAGTTTCAGGTTATCCAGGGCACTGATTTGTTCATAGAGGTTGGTTTGTTCAAAACAGACTCCGATGCGTGAACGCACCCTGGCGGTCTCTTTAACCACATCGTAACCCAGTAAAACCGCCTGTCCCTGCTGGGGAGTCAATTGTCCGGTCAGCATTTTTACCGTGGTGGTTTTCCCAGCCCCGTTGGGGCCGAGAAATCCCAGTATTTCTCCCGGAGCAACCGCAAAATTGATGCTGTCGACGGCTGTGAAATTACCGTAGCGATAGGTTAAGTCTTTGACTGCGATAGATGGTTCGGTCATGCTTGATTGGCCTCCTTTTTAAAGAGCGGGAGATCCTTTTTAAGAAATCCGTGAAACATCAGGCGGGTTATCTCCATCACCTGCCCCGGATTTTTGGTGAAGTTGACCATCAGATCCTGTCTGGCATTCAGACCGGCTTTCATGATATCCAGGTATAACAGCAAACTCTCCAGATTCAGGGCTTCATCGATGTAGCCTTCCTTCTGCCCGTCGCTCATCATTTTAAGCCAGAGCGGTTTTATTTCGCTGTCATAGATGCGGTCTACGAAAGGTTTGATCGATTCGTCCTGGCTGACGATTTTTTCGATGATTTCAGCATCATATTTATCCATCAGGTCCTGTTTACTGCCGATAATAGCCGCCAGTTTTTGAGGAAAAGGTAAATCGGATTCAATCATCTTTTTGTTTTTAGCGAGGTTTTTCAGCGATAGTATTTTGATTATTTCAACTATCAGGTTCTCCCTTGTTCCGAAAATGTTATAGATGGTGGTGGGGGATACTCCTGCGGCGGCGGCGATATCTTCCAGACTGACCTTTTTGATATTATGGGTGTTGCCGAATAGCTGCAAGGCCGCATTTATGACCGAAGCTTTTTTATCTGTTTTCATCGTCCTTTTATCCTGAAACTGTATAACTGTAGTATACTACTACAATACTACAATATTTGTCAAGGGTTATGATCTCTTTGAAGTTTGTCGGCTGTTTTGCGGTAAGCCGTTAGAAAGGTGCGGCTGTTAATTAAGGCTTTAATTTTGGGCTCTGATAAGCTACTATGGAGGCAAGCCTTGAAAGCTCGCCGAATGGTCTGTATTTTTTGATAATACACTGAGCACTTGATTCTAATGAATGGAGACAGGGTGAAAACCGGCGGTTGCCTGCCCGGGGGAAATTCCATGAAGTACATCAGAGTAATTAAAAGCACTTTGTTAGCCTGGCTGCCGGTGGCGGTGACCCTGGCAATCTGGCTCTTTTTTCGGGCGGACAGCCTGCTGGAGATTACAGAAGCCCTTCTGCCCGGTTTTTTCGTGCCTTCGAGCACCTGGTCGGTGCTGTGGAGGACTTACGTCATATGGCTGATTATTTCCGTATTGACCAGCTTCGTCTGCGG
>DAOUFH010000187.1:0-2227 GCA_034429955.1 Dehalococcoidales bacterium | reverse complement strand
TTTACCAACGGCAACAGTGTTGACCGAATCATCTATGGAGTTATTCATCACCTAAATCAAACATGGAAGGAAAAGCCCATTCTTCAATTTACACAAAATGCTTGACATTACCTTTTAGCTATGTCAGGCAGACCAATGTAATAATCGAGTTGTTTTTAAAGTTATACTCAACACCCTAACTCATCTGCCAGTAAAATAAACGTGAACCCATGTTTTAGTTCTTGCCTGATTTATCATAATATATATATCTATACGTATTACCTATTTGATATTCATAATTGACAATACTATACGATAGTATTATTATTGAACAAAAGTAAATATTCGACCCAAGCATACTGTAAAGCTAATCAGGTTGTTATTCTATTTTATAATTTCTATCTAAATCTTCAAGCAGTTCGGGGGTAAACTTAATAACCTTTTTTGTTATCTTACCGGTGCAATTACGGCATAACAATAGGTCTGACATTGGTTGTATACCCTGAGAATTTCAAAATACCGGATATTTTTTTGCCTGGAGATGAGGATGCCGCTAAAGTTTGCTGTCTCCCATCCTGATTCACTCCTACCCGCAAGTTCGGGCAGCCTTTATAGCCCCTTAACAGCACACTTGCTCCGAACGGTTCAATAACCCGGCCCACTCAAGTCTATCAGGCAAACTGTATATTCTTTCAAGCGTAAATTTAATCATATCCGGGAGGTATATTGACCTAAGATGACACTCAAAAGATATCAATACCAGGCTTTTGAAGCCGTTTTGGGCCGTCAATATGTTTCAGACAATCCGGTGATTCTTTATCCCTATTCGTGGCGTTCCGGCCTTTATGCCGGAAACGAAAAATTCACTCCCCGTTTTGAACTGGTAGTATTGCCTCAATCTACTGAGGAAGTACAGGCTGTAGTCAGGCTCTGCAACCGTTTCAATCTTAAATTCAAAGCCTCCAGTACCGGTTGGGGCCCTTACAACGATGCCGCCGGGCCGGGTGTGGTTAAAATCGATCTGCGCCGCATGAACCGGATTCTCGAAATCAATGAAAAGAATATGTACGCAGTGGTCGAACCTTATGTGATTGGAGCACAACTACAGGCTGAACTTATGAAACGCGGGCTGACTTTTAACCAGTGCGGCGCCGGCGCCAATTGCTCGGCCCTGCCGATTGCCGCTCATCAGGGCATCGGCCATCTCAGCCAGAGCGGCAGCTACGGAGAAAGGAACCAGCTGGCGCTGGAATGGGTTACACCTGAAGGCCAGATTGTCAGATTGGGCTCGCTGGGTTCTGACTATCAATGGTTTTGCGGCGATGGTCCCGGACCTTCACTGCGCGGTATAGTGCGTGGAAATGTCGTTCCTCTGGGTGGGCTGGGAGTATTTACCCGAGCCGCCACTAAAATCTATCACTGGGCCGGTCCGCCCGACTTCTCAATCGCAGGAATATCTCCGCACTATGCTCCCACGAGTATCCCTCCCCACTTTTTTCTGGGTGTCTATTGTTTCCCCTCGCTGGACCACCTGGATGAAGCTCAACGCAAGATCGGGGAAAGCGAAATTGCTTTGGAATTGATGGGCTTTAATGCCGCTATGGCGGCAGCCAATATCGCCACCAATAATCAGGAAGAGCAGGAACTCTACCAGGAGTTTTCCCAATATGTCACGGGGCCAACCTTCATGACTGTGATTGCCGGTAATTCACAGCGTGATTACGACTATAAAACGGCGGTACTTCAACAGGTTATCTCTGAAACAGGGGGCAAACCGGTAACCGGAGTGCTGGATAATCCTCAAAGAGCCGCCGCCTGTTTGTGGCGCTGGATTCGCAGCACCGGCGCTATCCGTGAAGTTTTCCGGGCCTCAGGCTGCTTCGGCGGAGAAGTCGGCGGCACCGATACTTTCCGTCTGATGGCTGATTATATCTTCAAAACCGGCCAAATGAAGGGAGATCTAATCAAACGCGGTCTGATTATGGACGACGGGACCTCGCCTTTTACCCAATCCTTTGAACACGGGCACTTCGGACATGGCGAACTGCTGATCCGCTACAGGCCCAATGCCGAAACCTATCAGATTCTTACTCAAAAATTCCTGGTCGAAGCCAATAAAACCGCTCTGCGCGACCATTACGGAGTACCCGGGCATGTCTTTGGAGACTCCGCTCATGATATGTACGGCCCCGATTGCTCTAATTATCACCTCTGGCTCAGACGGTTGAAAAAATCTTTTGACCCCCAA
>DAOUFH010000186.1:0-1664 GCA_034429955.1 Dehalococcoidales bacterium | reverse complement strand
GCCGCCTTTAGCAGCCGGCCTGCTGCTGGCCGCGCTGGTCTCGGCCGTTATGTCCAGCGCTTCAGCCACCCTGTGGAGCGCCGGCAGCATTCTTTCGGTCAATCTTATCAGGCCTTACCAGAAAGCGGGGTCGGAAAGAAAGATATTATGGCTGTCCAGACTGGGCATGCTGGGAGTGGGAGCGGCCGCAATAGTGCTGTCTCTGGCCTTGAAGAGCGTCATATCGGCGCTGCTTTTCGCTTACACGATCTATACCTGCGGCGTGATTCTACCGGTGATACTGGGCTTTTATAAGGATAAATTAAAACTGACCTCCAATGCGGCACTGGCAGCCATTATAGGAGGCGGACTGACCGGCTTAATCTCCAAGCTTAACCTGACCACCTTCAGGCTGGATTTGGCGGCTCTGGGGGTCTGCCTGGTCCTTTTGGTCGGAGTCAGCCTGCTGGAGAACCTGGTCAGAAAAAGGCGGACCGGGCCGGGGCGTTAGATGCCTACAATCATGTTATCGAGGATACTGTAAAGCCGGTTAGCCGGTATTGCGCCCAGGCTCTTTTCGATAACCTGTCCGTCCTTGAAGAACAGCAACAGGGGAATGCTCATAGCCTGGTAACGGGCGGCCGACTGCGGGTTCTCATCGACATTCAGCTTGCAGAATTTGAACTTGCCCTGATATTTCTGAGCCGCCTGAGCAATTACCGGGCCCATCATGCGGCAGGGACCACACCAGGGCGCCCAGAAATCCACCAGTACCGGCAATTGACTCTGCAACACCTCTTTACTAAAATCGGCATCACTGATTTCGATGACTTCAGCCGGAGGATTTCCGCTCTGTGCACCGGACTGCTCTTTGATTTTAATTTGAATAAGGATATCGCCCGGCTGCCCGTCGGTATTCTGTCTGGCGTTATTCAGTTTGACCTGACTGCCGTCAGTCACGCCCGGCGGAACGACTACCTGCAAACGCTTGCCGTTTCTGACCAGCAGCTTGGTCGTGCCCCGCACAGCCTCATCGGCAGTTATCGACAGCTCATACCGCACTTCAGCGGAAAAGGGACTATTCATCATCAGCCTCCCCAGAAATAAACTTGTTCTACTTTCATTATAGGAGAGCTGCCGGCTTTTAGCTTATAATCGCTATTTTAAGGAAAGCCGCAGAAACGCAAAGGGCAGGGATAAACCCTGCCCCGGTGTTAACCTGCAATTTTGCTACCCGGATTACTCGTCGGCGTCCACGCCTTCCGGAACAAGCCCGGCATAAGAGCGGGGCGAAGGCATCTCAGACTCTTTGACGGCTTCTTTGACCGGCGGTTTGGGCGCAGCGGCCTTAACCGTCTGGACCTTGCGATAGACCTGATTATACGGCTTCTTAACGCCGTCCACTGTCAGTAAATCAGCAAGGCTGATACCGAACAAACGCTCATTTTCCTGCAGGTAGGGCAGAATCAACTGCCAGTCCTTCTCGCTCAGTTCGGCAAACTCGCCGCCGTTCAACTGCTCGGCACTGAGGGTATTTTGCGGGTCACGCATATAAATCGCTCCGCCCGAGGCCAGTGAGAACAGGTTAGAGCCGGGATAGGGTGATTCCAGCGGCAGCAGACTGCCGTTGTCATCATAGGCCAGACCGTTCATAACTACGAACCCGCCGCCGTTCAGGGGATCGC
>DAOUFH010000185.1:0-17148 GCA_034429955.1 Dehalococcoidales bacterium | reverse complement strand
GGGTGTTTTTGCCGGCGGTGACGGAGTTTCGGGCCCCAAATCGGCAGTTGAAGCCATCCACCACGGACATGAAGCAGCTATTTCTATCGACCGTTTCCTGTCAGGCCAAAATATACAAGCCGACCGTATCCAACCCTCTGAAGAACCGGCCGGCATTCCAGAGGAAAAATTTCCGGTAATGGGCCGTGTACCCCTGCGTACCATCGGAATGGAAAAACGGCGTACTACCTTCGAAGAAGTGACTATCCAGTATACCGAAGATGAGGTCAAGCAAGAAGCCGAACGCTGCCTGAATTGCGGACTATGCTGCGAATGTTTGCAGTGCGTTGCAGTCTGTCAGGCCCAGGCCATCGACCATTTTCAGAAAAAAGAACTGGTGGATATAGCTGTCGGCTCCATCATCATGGCGCCCGGCTTCGATCCCTTTGACGCCCATTTGAAAGGAGAATACGGTTACGGCAGACTGCCCAATGTGGTAACCAGTCTGGAATTCGAAAGAATTTTATCTTCCTCGGGACCTTATTACGGTAAAATTCTGCGGCCTTCGGATAAAAAGACCCCTCTTAAAATCGCCTGGATTCAATGCGTGGGCTCTCGTGATAAAGGTTGCGGTAATGATTATTGCTCTTCTGTCTGCTGCATGTACGCCACCAAAGAGGCTATTATCGCCAGAGAGCATGACAACTCAATTCAACCCACGGTCTTTTATAACGATATCCGCGCCTTCGGAAAGGGGTTCGAAAGATATTTTGAGTCAGCCAGAGAGAAATTCGGAGTTCGCTATATCAAGAGTATTCCTTCCACTGTTAAAGAGGATGTGCATACTCACAATTTAAGCCTGGAATACAGTGATTCCCGGGGAGATAAAGTCCGAGAAGAATTCGATATGGTAGTTCTCTCTGTAGCGCTGGTCCCGTCCAAAAACGTCCGTCAACTGGCCGAGAGAGTGGGCATCCAGACCGACGAATTCGGATTTTGCCGGACCGCTGAATTGAACTCCAATAATACTTCCCGTGAAGGCATTTATGTAGCCGGTTCCTTTGCGGCTCCCATCGACATACCGGAATCGGTAATGAGCGCCAGCGCCGCCGCCTGCCTGGCAGGCCAGGTTGTTTCTCCCGCCCGCGGCACGCTGGTAACCGATAAAGTTTACCCACAGGAAATCGACGTCCACGGCCAGGCACCTCGTATAGGCGTCTTTGTTTGCCGCTGCGGTTCCAATATCTCACGTGTGGTGGATGTGCCGGCTGTGGCTGAATATGCCAGAACTCTGCCCGGCGTAGTTTTCGCTGAAGAAAATATGTATACCTGCTCCACGGATACCCAGGAGAAAATCATCAAGACTATCCAGGAGCAAAAACTTAACAGAGTGGTAGTGGCTTCCTGTAGTCCCCGTACCCATGAACCACTCTTCCAGGATACCATTCGTGAAGGCGGTTTGAATCCTTATCTGTTCGAGATGGCCAATATCCGCGACCAATGTTCCTGGGTACATGCCTCTCAGATGGCGCAGTCCACAGCCAAAGCCAAAGACCTGGTACGCATGGCTGTTGCCAGGGCCGCCCAACTCACCCCTTTGCATCAGCAACTGGCTGAAGTCAACCGTAAAGCGCTGATTATCGGCGGCGGTCTGGCCGGAATGACTGCCGCTAAAAACCTCTCTCGCCAGGGTTATGAATCGGTTATAGTCGAAAGACAAAGTGACCTTGGCGGAAACCTGAAGCGTTTATTTTATACTGAAAACGGTACAGACCCGCAGGATTTCCTCAAGCAACTCGTTCAGGATGTCGAGTCTGATCCCCATATCCAGGTTTATAAGAAGGCAGCCATTAAAAACCTTTCCGGTTTCATGGGGAACTTCCAGACCGATATCGGTCTGGCCGGAGGTCGTGCCGTGCGGATTTCCCACGGCGTGGTATTGGTCGCTACCGGAGGAACCGAATACCGGCCGTCGGAATACCTTTACGGGAATTCAACTTCCATTTTGACCCAACTCGAATTAGAGCAAAAATTCAAACAGGACGATAGTCTGATAGATAACGCCCGTTCGATAGTAATGATACAATGTGTAGGCTCAAGGGAAGAGTCTAATCAATACTGCAGCCGGGTCTGCTGTTCTCAGGCTATTAGCAATGCTATTTTACTGAAAAAAGCCCGGCCTGAAAGAGAGATTTATATTCTATATCGAGACATTCGCAGCTACGGTCTGCACGAACTGCATTACCGGCAGGCCAGAGAGATGGGTATCAATTTCATTCATTTCGATGTTAACCAAAAGCCCGAAGTCGAACTTGCGGATAACCGTCTATCCGTAACAGTGTTTGATATAGCCCTGAAACGCGATCTTAAACTTACTCCCGACTTGCTGGTGCTTAGCGCAGCCATTCGGCCGCAAAGCGATGCCGCAGAATTCGCTTCTCAGCTGAAACTGTCTTTGACCCAGGAAAACTTTATCATGGAAGCCCATATGAAACTGCGGCCGCTGGATATGGTCAATGAAGGTATGTATTTATGCGGACTGGCCCATTCACCCAAAAATATGGCTGAGACCATCATTCAGGCCACCGGGGCCGTATCCCGCGCGCTAACTGTACTTTCTCAACCTTACCTGATGGTAGGCGGAGTGGTATCGGTGGTAGATAAAGACCGTTGCTGCGCCTGTTTGACCTGTGTCCGCTCTTGTCCTTACGATGTGCCTCGCATCAATGCCGACGGTGTTGCTGAGATCGAACCGGCCGGCTGCCAGGGTTGCGGAATCTGCGCGAGCGTCTGCCCGCGTAAAGCTATCACCCTGCAGAACTATTCAGATAATCAGATTATGGCCAAGTTGGACGGACTGTTCGAGACCGCAGTTCTCAGTCGTTAGACGTTCACTTAAAAAGCAGCCACATGCTTCATGTGGCTGCTTTTTGTTTCTATATTCCTTGAAATAGGTCGGATTCCCGCCTTTTCCCTTTTGGCTCAGGGTAGGCCCGCATAAAAAAGTCCTTATACCCGAACAACCGGTTACTCAGCATGAAGAGTCCGTTAACAAAGCCCATCACGCCTCCTCCTCTGCTCAGCGGCATTCCGCCGCCCTGGCTGGCATGACAGGCGGCTGCCTTTTGCCGGATTGCCATATCTTTCTTACTGAGTTTAACGTAAGCATGTATGGGATATTCAAACTGCACCATGCGGGTTAAATCGATATCCTTATTGCGTCCGAATTTATGCACATTGCGTCCGAACAGTCGCATTATCCTGATGACCAGTTTCAGCATACGATGGGAACGCACTCCATAATATAACCTGGCCGGCTGGAACACCGGCCCAGTTTCGGGGTATTTGTTTATATCGCCACAGGCTTTAAAAGCAGTCACGGTAGCTTTATGCGCCATAATGTGGTCGGGATGATTATAGCCGCCGCTGGGGTCGTGAGTGACCACGACCTCCGGCTGCAACTCCCTGAAGATTTTGACAATCCGTCCGGCGACCTCGTCCGAAGGTGCGTTGATAAAGGCCTGGGGATTTTGATTATCTGCCGACCCGGCCATACCGGAATCACGATATCCCAGGTAAAAAACGCCGCTTAATTGCAACACTTCAGCAGCTTTGGTCAGCTCCGTCCGACGCAATTCGGCAATACTGTGGTAGCCCTGCATATATTGAGGCTCTACCGTCCCGGCCTCACCGCCTGTGCAGCAGATGTAATAAACTTTTACTCCGGCCGCCGCGTATTTGGCTAAAGTTGCCCCCATACCGAAAGTTTCATCATCGGGATGAGCGCCTACAAAAATCAATGTTCGAGGATGATTCATATTACAGCTGTTTGTCTAACCCTGTTTGTTCGTTAGCTATATCTTAACCTGTTTGGGCTGAATATACCAAATAAAAGGGTCTAAACCGCTTGCTCTGCGGCGCTCGCCCCGGATACCAGTCCGGATGCCCAGGCCCAGGCCAGATTAAATCCTCCCCGTACTCCATCCACATCCAGCACTTCACCGGCCAGATACAGTCCCTGATGCAATTTCGATTCCAGGCTGGACAAGTACACTTCCTGGACGTTAATGCCGCCGCAGGTGAATTCGGCCTCATTCCATCCTCGTGTACCCTCGACCTTCATTCTGAATCCTTTTAGCTCTCTTACGGCTTCATCCACACTATTCGTTTCGCACACATAACGCAGTACCGTGCTTATCTTATTAGGCAACAGACCGGCCAGCATATCAGCCGCCGCCCAGTTATTACTGCGACGCCTGGCCAATTCTGCTTTAAGATTTTCCGTGCTGATAAAAGGCAGCCAGTCGATCTCTATTGCCGCATCTTTTACCTTATCGCGGTTCATGGCTACAGAAATGGGATTGCTGATATCCAAGACCGCCGTCCCGGACAGGCCATACCGGGTAAATAAAAGCTCACCTGCGACAGGCTGACCGGCCAGACCGTTGATTACAGGCTTTACGGCTGCACTGATTCTTTGACCTTGCAGACTGACGCACAGGTTGTCTTTGACCAGCAAAGGTACAGCACTGGGCACAGGTTCGACGACACTGTGTCCCAGCTTCTTTAAGACAGCATACATAGCGCCGTCGGCGCCATAGGCAGGATAGGTTTTACCTCCGCAGGCTACTATCAGAAGTGGGGCTGAATACCTTCTACCGTCACGTCCGGTCACCTCATAACACTGCCGGCCGGCTTTGATATCGACACAATCGAATCCGTATTCTATCTCTATCTGAAGACGTTTAAGTTCCAGATCCAGCACCTTCAACACCGAGGAGGCTTGATTGGTAACCGGATAATATTTGCCCTCTTTTTGATAGACCGTTAGTCCCAGCTCTTTGAAAAAATCCAAGATGGCGGTTTTGTTAGTTCGCTTAAATATGCTTTCAACCAGTTCGCGGGCACTGCGGTTATAATAGCGATTTTCCAGGTTTTCATTTAAAAGATTGCAGCGTCCGTTGCCGGTAGCCAGCAGCTTTTTACCGGGTTGGGACATCTTTTCACACAGCAAAACTGCACAGCCCTTGCGGGCTGCGCTGATGGCGGAACAGAGACCGGCCGCCCCAGCCCCAATTACAATTACCTTTAATTTCGGCATAACAGCCTTCTTTGAAAATCTGATCTATAGTAAAATCAGGCCAATTATACACTGCTCATCCTCCTGCTTCAACCGTCTTACAGCTTATTGTCCTGATTCAAATAAAAAGGGCGGAATATATCACCTACCCCGCCCTTATTTAAAGGCAGCTTTTATTCTATTTCAAGTTCGGCCAGTTTAGCCTCGGCAGGTACGCCTTTTTCATCCCAACCCATGAAAAAATAATACAGCTTCTTGGCCCTTTCCATCTCATCCCTGCTCACAATGGGCATAGTTGCCACCACGCCGTCGGTTTTGGGTTGAAAAAACCGCTCGGGCAGAGTATCGTCTGCTGCTGTAAAGCCTTCCCTCAAGTTGAACATCCTCATAGTGGTCAATGTACGTTCAGCGGTCTGCAATAGATCAACCCATCCGGTATTCCAGCCGGTCACAGCTTTAATCAAGGCTAATTTCATATCATTATTGACCATCGGGAATAAACACATTATCAGCATATCGTTCAGAATCGCTTGACAATGAGTCAATTTATACAGGCTGATTCTTTTGGGGCTAACTTCATCTTTGACAGGAGCCAGTATACCGAACTGACTGAAATCGGCAATCCCCATAGGTGCAGTCCCTCCGCCGAAACTGGCTACATGGTCGGCGCCGTGCGGATTGATAGTAAAGCCCATTTTCAAACCGAAATTGATGCGAGGCTCATGCATACCGGGTTCCAGTCCCTTGCCGTTCATGGCAAATTTGACCGAATCATGGCCCAGTTTTTTAGCCATACGGGCGGTACCTTCCGCCACGAAATTCCCGAAGCCCCGGCGGGTGGCAATCAACTCGATCATCTCCAACATGGCTTCGCCGTTGCCGAAACGCAAATCAATACCGCCGGTATCTTCTTTGCTTATAAGCCCCCTTTCATAGGCTTCCATAGCGAAGGAGATCGATACACCGGTAGAGATAGT
The DNA here is from genome assembly GCA_034429955.1 of Dehalococcoidales bacterium. GTDB lineage: Bacteria > Chloroflexota > Dehalococcoidia > Dehalococcoidales > UBA3254 > DATIKD01. The sequence goes on along the minus strand of DAOUFH010000185.1, from coordinate 11,112 downwards.
ATCCAGCGAATAGGCGTTACAGCGTTCGTTACCCTTGCACATCGCCTTAACGTCATCTACTCCACAGTTGGATCCCAGTGCGGCAATAGTTTCATATTCCGGTCCCCCGTAATCCGGGTCGCATTTATAAGGCTCTTCGAATTTAACTACCTTTTTACAACGCACAGGACAGGCGTAGCAGCCTTCCATGCCCACTCGCACCTTTTCCTTAATCGCGACACCGTTGATGGCGGTCACGTTGGGGAATAGTCCGTCACGGAAGTTACGGACCGGCAGATTGCCTGATTGTTCGTAGAAAGGTAATTCGGGACCACCGGTGCCAAATTCAGACAGCGGATGTTTGAGTGAGGCCAGTTGCTTCCGTATTTCTCTAAAACTGGTCTCATCTGCTATAGCAGGCAGCTTTTGCCCTCTTACTGCGATAGCTTTAAGGTTTTTCGAACCCATTACTGCGCCCAGTCCGCCCCGGCCGACGGCATCATACAAACCGGACATTATGCAGGCATAGAGTACCAGATTTTCACCGCCCGGACCGATCGAAGCAACCTGGATTTTCTCATCACCTAACTCTGCCCGTATGCTGTTCTGGGTTTCTTTGGTCTCCTTACCCCACAGATGAGAAGCATCCTTGAATTCAAGTTTGCCATCGGTTATCCAGAGATAAGTCGGTTTTTCAGCCCGGCCTTCAATCATCATCACATCGAACCCGGCTCTTTTGAATTCCGCCATCCAGAACCCGCCGGATTCCGACTTGGCGATACCGCCGGTTAAAGGCGATTTTGCTCCGACACAATAGCGCGATGCTCCCGGTATGGCATACCCGCTCAAAGGGCCTAAAGCGAAGACCAGCTTGTTTTCCGGGCCCAGAGCATCTTCTCCACCCTTTAACTCTTTCCAGAGAAAATGAGCTACAAAGCCGGCTCCTCCGACATATCTCCTGGCCAGTTCATATGATATCGCTTCTTCTCCGACTGTTTTATCAGTCAGATTGACTCTCAGCAATTTACCGTTATAGCCACCCATCGGTTTGGATTGGGAAGGTTCGGGAGGAGGGCCCAGTCCTCCGCCGTTTCCACCGGGGCCTTGTTTTTCTTCAGACATTTCACTCCTCGTTGATTATTATTTTATAGTTTTATTATCGTGCTATTTTCGTCTATCGTATCATATGTATGATATGTATGGTTCAATTTTATTATAACAATAATCCTTATAAGGTTTAAAAGCCTGTTTTATTTTGTGCTATTCATGGTGTAAACTGATATCAATAATCAGCTGACTATTCCAGGAAAACAGATTATGAGTATTACTATTAATCTTGATCAGGCTTTTGAGGAATATACCGGACACCAAACGGCAGTTGCAGTTGAGGGCAAGACGGTGCGGGAATGTTTATCCAGTTTAATTGTTGGCTTCCCCGCTCTGAAAAATCTGATCTTCACACCTCAAAATGAAATGGCGGTCCTGGTAGTATTAAACAAGACGGCTTTACTTCCCGGTGATCTGGATAAACCCATAGCTGATTCTTCCGAGCTTCTTCTGTTGCCGCTTATCTATGGAGGATAGTGCTTTCCGTCTATACTTTTCACCTGTATTATTATCTTTCTTAAAGTGCCTTTAAGTATATCGAATTTGACTAATCAGTCCTGTGCGGATAGAATTTAACCATCTACAGGGTATATCATTTCATTTTTATCATATTATGTGATTCTCCAACTGGCATTTCCTAAGCATACACACGTATCTAACGCTTTTTGAACAGGAGGATTATATGCAAGCTGCAGTCTGCCACGAATTCGGGAAACCTTTAACACTTGAAAATATCGCTATCGCCGCTCCCCTTCAGGGAGAAGTCCTGGTCAAACTGGCGGCCACGGCTATCTGTCATAGTGACATTCATGACATCAAAGGCGATTTACCCGGTCCGCTGCCTTTCGTCGGAGGTCATGAATCGGCCGGCTATGTTGAAGCGGTAGGGCCGGGGGTAAGCTATGTTAAACCGGGTGATGCAGTAATGGCTACCTTGCTCTCATCCTGTGGTAAATGCCGCTGGTGTCTTAAAGGTCTGACTCACCTGTGTGAAAACGTCTTTGCCAAGCCCCAGGGTATCCGTTTGACCGACGGACAGGGTAAACCGGTCATACAAAAAGCCGGCGTCGGCGGATTTGCGGAATATATACTGGTCTACGAGACTCAAATCGTTAAAGTTCCGGACGGAATACCTCTCGATCGGGCTGCTTTGCTTTCCTGCGGAGTAATGACCGGCTTTGGGGCTGTCGTGAATCGCGCTAAAGTTCCAGCTCTTAGTTCGGTGGTAGTCATCGGCACCGGAGGAGTAGGACTTAATGCGCTTCAGGCCGCCGCTTTTTCCGGAGCTGACCCTGTTATCGCTGTCGATGTGGTTGATTCCAAACTGGAAGACTCTAAAAAATTTGGAGCCACTCACGGCGTCAACGCCCGTTCCGCTGATGCGGCAGAACAGGTCAAGGCCATCACAGGAGGACAAGGCGCTGACTTTGTCTTTGTTACTGTCGGCAGCGCCGCTGCCATCAAACAGGGCTTTGCCATGTCCGGCGTACGCGGCACTACCGTTATTGTAGGCATTCCACCGGCCACCGAAACCTTCACCTTTTCAGCCTTTGATTTCTTGACCTCCGAAAGGGTTTTAACCGCAGGTTTTATGGGTTCGACCAATATAAAAAGTGATATGCCTAAACTATTTTCTCTATACAAGTCCGGTAAGCTTAAACTGGATGAACTGATTACCAACCGTTACCCGCTCGCACAAATCAATGAAGCTATTGAAAATACCATCCAGGGAAAGGCCTTGCGCAATGTCATCATATTCAAATAGCGTCCCCTTCAAAGGGGACGCTTCAAATATTACAGGAGGTTGATTGTATGAAAGCAGCAGTCTTATATGAAGTCGGTAAACCCCTGGTCATTGATAATGATATCCTTGTTGATGACCCGGGTAAAGGAGAAGTGAAAGTACGCATGCAAGCTGTGGCACTCTGTCACAGCGATTTGCATTTTATTAAAGGCGATATCCCCGCTAAATTACCGGGCCTCGCCGGTCACGAATGCGCCGGAATCGTAGAATCCGTAGGAGAAGGAGTCACTAATCTTGCTCCGGGAGATTCGGTGGTGGTCGGCACAGTAGCTTCCGGCTGCGGACATTGCTATTACTGCACAGTCGGTTTACGCCATTTCTGTGTCAACCGCTTTACCCCTCCTCACGGCAGACATTACACCAAATCCGGTCAGCGTCTTACTCCCATGGCCGGTCCGGTGGAAGGTTTCGCCGAATTTACTACCATCTCACAGCAATATGTTACTAAAATACCGGAGGATATGCCCAAGGACAAAGCCTGTCTGCTGGCCTGCGGGGTCTCAACCGGTTTTGGAGCGGTCGTCAACCGCGCCAGGGTCCAGGCCTTCAATAGCGTAGTGGTTATCGGCTCCGGCGGTGTAGGACTGAATGCGTTGCAGGCCGCCCGTTTCTCAGGTGCCAATCCCATTATCGCCCTGGATATAGCCGATAACAAACTGGCTTTTGCGAAGAAATTTGGAGCCACCAATACTATTAATATCAAAACCGATCCCGACCCGGTTAAAACGGTTATTGATTTAACTGAAGGCAGGGGGGCTGATTTTGTATTTGTCACAGTAGGCAGTACTGATGCCATCCGTCAGGGCTTCTCGCTGGCCGGACCGCGCGGTACGGTTGTGGTCATCGGTCTTTCGCTGGGTAACCTGGAATCCATCAAGGCTATCGACTTCTGTATGACCGAAAAAAATATCACCGGCTGCGGCGGAGGTTCTCTCCGCCCCAGCATCGATATTCCCTGGCTGGTTGGACTATATAAAAGCGGCAGATTGATGCTGGATGAGTTGATTACCGGTTACTATCCTTTCGCAAAAATCAACGATGCAGTAGCTTCGCTGGAAAGTGGCAACGCGCTGCGTAACATCCTGATGTTCGATTAATTCTGCCGCAGTAAATAATATTAGTCAGGAGGGATACTTTATGTTAAGTTGCTATAAAGTACTTGATTTGACTAATGAAAAAGGATTCTTTTGCGGCCGGGCCCTGGCTGACTTTGGAGCTCAGGTTATAAAAATCGAAAAGCCCGGCGGAGATGCTTGTCGTAATATCGGGCCTTTTTATCACGACATTCCCGACCCGGAAAAAAGTCTTTACTGGTTCGCTTTCAACGCCAACAAGCAAGGTATTACTCTGGACTATGAAACGGCCGACGGCCGTGAGATATTTCTGAAACTGGTCAAACAGTCGGATGTGGTTATAGAATCATTCCCGCCGGGTTATATGGATAAAATCGGATTGGGTTATGCCGTTTTAAAATCTGTTAATCCGGGGATTATATTGACCTCTATCAGCGGATTCGGACAGAAAGGCCCGTACCGTAACTATAAAGACAATGATATCGCGGTATGGGCGCTGTCCGGTTATATGTATATCTCCGGTGAACCGGACCGTCCTCCTCTGATGCCTTCTTATGCCCATGGACATTTGATAGGAGCGATGAACGGGGCTGTCGGTACCGTTATCGCGCTCACCCACCGTGAACTTACCGGCGAAGGACAGCAGGTCGATGCCGTAACCCATCAGGGACTGTGTGCTGCCATATCAGTCGAAACCAAAGTCCCCTGGGCCATGTATAAACAGATTACCACCCGGACCGGACGGGATCGCACGGTTATTAACGCTAAAGACGGTAACCTGCGCATACCTCTGGTCTGGGCCTGCCGGGATGGAGACGTGGCCTTTAATTTCTGGATTGGACCGCAGTTCGCTAAAAGTAATCAGTCTCTGGTCGACTGGATCAGGTCCGATGATATAGACCCCGGCATACTCGGCAGGTGGGATTGGGAAAAGGAGACCTTTCTAGACAGGACCGTTCAGGAAGTGCTTGAAATCGTGGCAATTCTTAAACGTTTCTTTAAGCTGCATACCAAAATGGAACTTAATCTGGGCGCACTGGAAAAACGCATACAGCTTACCCCTATACTCACTCCCCGGGACCAGATGGACTATCCTCAACTGGTCTACCGCGATTACTGGCGACAGATCGAGCATCCCGAATTGCATGATACCATCACCTATCCCGGCGGTTTCGTCAAACCGGGTATCGGCGATTGCGGTATCCGTTTCCGTGCTCCTCTGATTGGAGAACATAATAAAGATATTTATATAGACCGGCTTGGCCTGACCAATGCTGATCTGCTGGTCTTAAAACAGCGTCGCATAATCTAGTCTTGTTTTGACTCAGGCTTCACAGACAGAATTTTTTGCTGCAACTGGAGGTTATGATGAACAAGAAGACCTTTGAAGGACTGAAGGTACTGGATTTTACCTGGGGTGGTGTCGGCCCCTTTCATGCCAACTACCTGGGCTATTATGGCGCTACAGTAATCAGGGTCGAAGGTAAATCACGTCCGGATGTAACCAGGCAATCCGGCGGACCCAGCCCAAAAGACGGAGGAGAGTTGGAAAGAGGTCCGGTCTTCGCCCACACCCATCCGGTTAAAAAGCTGGGAATGTCTCTGAATTATACTACTGAGAAAGGAGTGGAAGTATTTAAACGGCTGGTAGCCTGGACCGATGTACTCATCGAAAGTTTCACGACCGGCACTCTGGAAAAACGCGGCCTGGGTTATGAAGAGCTGGTCAAAATCAATCCCAAACTGGTTATGCACAGGACCTGCGGCTACGGCCATACCGGGCCCATGGCCTCCCAGCCGGGTTTCGGACAGACAGTCACCAGTCTGACCGGTTTTTACAATATCACCGGCTGGCCGGACCGGGATCCCGTACCGATCTCATCCTTTTACACCGACCACCTGGCTCCTCTGGGCGGCAGCCTGGCCTTGATTTCAGCCATCAATTATATGCGCCGTACCGGTAAAGGTCAGTGTATCGACCAGGCTCAGGTTGAAACCGGTATCAACTTTTTGGCTCCGGTTATCCTGGAGTATACGGTCAATAAACGTTTTTGGCCGCTTACCGGCAATCAAAATATCAAAGCGGCCCCGCATGGAGCCTATCCCTGCAAAGGAGAGGACCGCTGGGTTGCCATTGGTGTCTACAACGATTCAGAATGGAAGTCATTCTGTAACGTTCTGGAAAATCCCGCCTGGAGCAAGCTGGACAAATTCGCTACCCTGGACGGACGGGTCACAAACAGCCCCGAGCTGGATAAATATGTCGGAGAATGGACGGTTCATTTCACACCTGAGCAGGTTATGGCTATGCTCCAGGCCGCCGGAATAGCCGCCGGGGTGGTCGCCAATGCTCAGGATTCAGAAATGGACCCCCAGCTTAAAGTTTATGATTTCTTTCGCGAGCTGGACCACCCGTATCTGGGCAAGAAAAATTTTTACCATCCGCCGGGCTTTACTCTTTCCGCTTTACCGGCTGAATTACACCGTCCGGTACTGGTCGGAGAGCATACTCAAAAGATTTGTCTTGAATTTTTAGGTTATTCGCAGGCTGAATTCGAACAGATGCAAAAAGAGGGGGTCTTTGATTGAGACGGTTTACTCTTTCTGTTCTGTATAGTTCACCTGGAGAGGAAGGCTATGCTTAAACCTGTTACAACCCTGGAAGAATTTGAACTTGAATATAATAAAGGCCTGGGTCGAGAAATCGACCTGAACAATCAACGTTTTCTGACTGAAGTTACCCGTGATAATATCCTGAATTTTGCCGATGCGATTGGAGACAATAACCCTCTCTGGATAAATGAAGATTACGCAACTAAAAGCCGCTTCGGCGGTCTGACTGCACCGCCCACTTTTTTGTTTAATATAAACCATGGTACATTACCAGCCCATTCAGGCACTATCCAGGCTCCCATCGATCTGGTGCAGCTTTACTCCGGGGCCGAGATAGAGAGTTTTCATACCATCCTGCCGGGAGACAAAATCAATGTCAAAGGGAAGGCTCTCAGTCTGGTGCGTAAGCAGAGTAAAGCGGTCGGACCGATTCTCTTTATGGTGGGAGAAGCTCGCTATTATAACCAGGACAACCTGCTGCTTGGTACGATTCGCACCACCATTTGCCGCTATCGAACTCCCCGGCAGCAATCAATTGAAATCGATCATTCCGTTAAACAGGGCGGCGCTAATCTGCAATCGCCGGATATTCAGGCATATGAAAGAAAACGCCGGGGGGCATTAAAACGTTACTGGGAAGACGTTGTGCCGGGTGAAGAGATGTCTCCCTTTCTGGAAAAAGGTGTTCTGACTATGTCCGAGATCACCCGCTTTGGCTTTCTGGTGTCGCCTCTGCCCCGCCGTATCGAAGCCAGAAGGGAAGCCTTTGAGCCGGGTTTTGAAAGAGCAAACAAGCAGAAAAAAGCCGGCCTTGAAAATGCCTCTGATTACGGACCTCAGCGCATTTGCTGGCTGGGACAATTCGTCACAGACTGGATGGGTGATGACGCCACTCTTAAAAAATTAGCCGGACAGGTTCGTCATCCCAATATCATTGGCGACAGCAGTGTGATTAAAGGCCGGGTCATACGTAAATATGTGCAGAACGGAGAGCATCTGGTTGAATGTGAAATCGGCATGGAAAATCAAGCGGGTCTTGTCACCGCCCCGGGAAGCGCCGTCGTAGCGCTGCCGACCAGAACAAATTGTTAGCCGTCCGATTGCATGCCGGCTGCCGCAATAACTTTCCTGACATTGTCCAGCGTCTCCAAACGCCGGGCTTCCAAAACATGGAATTCAGCTGCCAGTTCGGTCGGCAGCATTTCCACAAACAGCATATTCGCTCCGGCCTTTAAAGCATTCAAATTGCCCTGAAAATCGGACAGTCCGTTGCGCAAATCTTCACCCGGTTGTTGAGCAGTAATGTTTACCTGCGGCATCAGTATTCTTAAAAGGGCGATTTCCTTGATAAGCAATTCCAGACTGCCTCTGCCGCCTTCGCTGGCCAGCGGAGTGCCCGGTACAGGCATATAAGGTATTATCGGCGCCCAGCTGATTTTTAATTTTTGCATCAGCAGTATATCCTCAGCCAGCGATTCAAGCGTCTGATGCGGCAGCCCGATGATATTGCCGGAGGCCAGTTTCAAACCGCACTCTTGAACCGCTTCAATAGAACGCATCCTTTTCTCATATGTCGTTGAGGGTTTGATCGCGGAGAACAATTGCCGGTCCGAAGTTTCAAATTTTAAAACATACTCGGAAAGACCGGCTGATTGCAATTCACGGTATTGGGAGCCCTCGAATTCACCCGCACCCAGGCTGACATGCAAACCCTGCCGGCTGGCATAATCAACCATGGCAGTCAGGTTATTGAATTCGAAGCCGGGGTCTTCTCCCGAAACAAAGAATATCCGTTTTAAGCCCAGACTTTTGGCTGCATCGCAGACATTATTGATTTCATCCGGGCTCAATCTGAACCGTTTCAAACCGGGATATCCGGCCCGCATACCACAGTACGTGCAGCGGTTCCGGCAAATATTATCATATCCCAGCAAAGCAGTGATATAAACACTGTCCTTGTTTGCCTTTTTCTGGACATCTCCAGCCTCTTTCAACCAACTGTCGTTAAATTCAGATAAGGGCAGGTTCAAGGCATCCAGTATTTCAGTTTTAGTTTGTATTCCCATCAGCCTCATCCATCACTTTCATTCCTTGTGTTCTGCGGCAGCTTGAACTTCCGCCCCCCATTGTTTGCCCCGTTCTATCTCACCATCCAGCAACGGCCCTTCTTTCCCTTTGACAAAAAAACCTTCCGGCTGAACTACCAGCTTGACTCCCTTTTTCAGGAGAGCATCTGCCATCTTTTTAGCTGCCCAGCCGAATATCTTGGGTAAAGTGCCGGTCATTCTGGTATCGAAGGTAGCGGTGGGCAAACCGGTTGTCGCCGGTCCGTTCAGGCTGTTAATCAATAATTGTATTGATTTTAACGGTCTGCCGCCCTGAATAGGGGAGCCGATTAAAAACAGACCGATTTCGTTAAAATCGTCCGGTACTACTTCTGCAGCACGCTTGATGGACACTGCCCCTTTAATACCCTCAGCTATCGCTCTGGCCAGTTTTTCAGTGTTTCCGTAAACTGAATCGTAAACCAAGAGTGCTTTCATCACTGTTACCCTCCTGCCAATAGTTGAGCTTTTACACTATATCTTACCTGTCTGTATTATATCAGACTATCGCCGGCTTCTGTTCTTAAATAGGCTGTAATGCAGAAAGCTGCAGATTCCGGCTTATTATCGTAAGGCCGGAATCTCCAAATATAGAAACGGTTGAAATTGTAAATTAATTTCAACCGTTTCACTGTTGGCTTGATGACGTTTTATTTGGCTTTGGCTTTAGCTTTTCTCTTTGCTTTGGTTTCTTTAAAGTCTTCAGCAGGCTTGACCAGTAACACCGCCGCCTGGGTATTGCGGACCACTTTCTCAGCTATGTTACCCATATCCCAGCGGGATATCCCGCTTTTACCCCGGCTGGCCATTACAACTATGTCAGCTTTTTCTTTTTCCACGAATTTCAATATTTCTTCTGCCGGATTCCCGATCAGGACATTGACTATTGTATTAAAACCTTTCTTTTCCAATTGAGAGGCAATTTTGCAGAGATAATTGAAGGCTTCTTTTTCCATCTTGCCGAAACTGATAGGTACTTCATTTACCTCAGACATCGGCATAGAATATAACAGTCCGCTTTGCGCATTCACCAGGGCAACGGCACCTTGAGCCTGGTCCTGGGCCGGCAAATGGACCCCGATGCCTTTGGTAGTAACTCTTCCGCCGATTTTTTCGGTTACCGAAACCAGGTAAATTTGAGGAATTGAACATTTACCGGCAATCTCTTCCAGATGGGGTAAAACTGTCTCCGCTAATTTGGAACCATCCAGGGGAACCACTACTTTATTGTACATACTTGACCGTGCTCCTCCTTCTCAGTAGATTGAATATCTTATTATACAGTATATTCAAAAAGTTCATCAGTCTGATATACCAGGTCTATTATCAATAGCAAAAACTGTTTCCGACAGTGCGGCAACAGCTCGTATAAGAGTGTTTACAGGGTTTGATTATCGTGCTATGATAAATGTATAAAGATTATACAGTAGTATATATTTAATACATAACAGGAGGCTGAATATGGCCAATATCTTGAATTCCATTATTAATATATTCGGAGCCGATAGAAATCCCGTCACAGTTCGTAGCGGACAGAGCCATGGAGAGAATAACTGGCGATTCATTTCAAGCACCTATTCCCTTTTCACCTATGACAGCATTCGCGACAGGAAGGCCCGCCGCTGGGAGAATCTTTAAATAAATTGAGTGTCTGGGAATAAGTCTTTTCCTTGTTGTTACTGGTCACCTCCTTAATTGATGAAAGAGGCCGGAAATCCGGCCTCTTTCATTTTGTTATTGCTTTATAAGGTTTTTAAGCTTCTTCGGTTGTCAGCGTTTTATTATTCCTGGTTTTCCCGTCTTATCCGGTCTTCTTCTTTGAGTATCTTGTCATCCAGGATACTTAACTGTTCCCTGGCCGCATGATAAGCGGAATTCTCTTTCAAGTCACCATCCTCGCGGGCCGATACTACTTCGTTAAGGACCTTTTCTCTTTTTTTCTTCAGTTCGTCCAAATAGCTCAGATTTTCAGATTCCTCTTCCTTTACCGGCTCTTCGGTGACTACTTCATTCAAATTCACACAGATGGTCTTCTTGGCATGCTGGCAATATCCCTTGACCACTCCGTTCCGGGCTGCTACCTGTTTAATAACTTCTCCACAGGCCGGACACACAAAATTATCGATTCTGGTAATTTCAACATTAGACATTGTTTATCAACCCCGCTGTTATAGAGATTTTTATATGATGAGACGATTTGGTTCTGTTGTAAATCAATCTACATATCCGTTTCATTAAACAAGCCTTTAGGCTGTTAGCCTAAAGGCTCATCAACTCACCCTTATTAAGTTAATAATAACATAAAGCAAATTTCAAGTCTTCATTTTAGCTAGGTGACGTAAAATTAATTGTGTAAAATAGTTGACGAATAAAAAATAGGGCGTATCCTTCTAAAGAGACCAATCAATAAAAGGAGCAACGCCCTATGCAC
>DAOUFH010000184.1:0-3234 GCA_034429955.1 Dehalococcoidales bacterium | reverse complement strand
ACGTACCAGCCCTGGTTGACACCGCCGACCACGTTCTCCTTGGGAACACGCACCTCATCGTAAAATACCTCGTTAAATTCATGATGCCCGGCCATGTTGATGATGGGATTGACTGTAATGCCGGGAGTCTGCATATCCAGCAGGAAAAAGGTCAGACCTTTATAAGCCGGCTGGACATTACGGTCGGTCCGGGCGATCACCACATTCCAATCCGCGAGGTGGCCGTATGTGGTCCAAATCTTCTGACCGTTTAGAACGAAACAATCGTTTTCCTCTCTGGCAAAGGTTTCCATGGCAGCCATATCCGAACCGTGGCCGGGTTCGCTAAGCGTTTCACACCAGATTACCTCCCCGGAGGCTATACCGGGCAGATGCCGTTTTTTCTGCTCTTCAGAGCCTTTCAAAAGCAGAGCAGGCGCCACGATACCTGCACCTATTGAATCAAAGCCGGCCGAGTGATATTTGGTCAGTTCTTCCCGCAATACCAGACGGTAGAAAGGCGAAGCTCCCTGCCCGCCGTAGGCTTGCGGCCAGTGCAGTGAAAGCCAACCTTTGGAACCTATTTTACGGGCCATCTCCCGGTAGACCTGTATAAAATCGGGCTGTCCGGCCATATCGAAGAAAGAGACTTTCTTCCTATGCCATTCGTGAGGACCCTCTTTTTGCAGAAATTCCGCTACCTCCTGCCGGAAGTCTTCCAGTTCCGCTGATAACTTAAAATCCATGGGCTATACCTCCCTTGAGTCTGACTGGCAGTTTTCGGCCGCCCTTTTAATAATTCGGGTATCTATCCTGTAGAACAAAAAGATAGGAAGGCGCGTCGCAGCAATGTCACGTCGGACTGTGCGCGACAAACCGCAGCGGGAGTGAGTAGGGCTACGAGTCAGGTTCTCACTCCTGCTACAGGCTTATTGCAGGTTGACCTAGTTGCCGGTAAATTTGGCAGCTCGGCGGTTATTCATGGCGGTCAGTCCTTCATTGACATCTTGGGTGAACATGACGTCGCCCGAAACAGCGGCCTCAATAAACAGGGATGTCCTCTGATCGGTCTGGGCGCCGTAATAGAAGGCGGCTTTGGCCAGTTTCTGGGTCAAAGCCGGCCCGGCAGCCAGCTTTTTGGCTATTTCCTCAACAGTGGCTTCAAATTTATCAGACTCAACCACGTAATTCACCACGCCCCATTCCAGCGCCTTTTCGGGGGTGATGGCTTCAGCCAGTAAAACCGCTTCTTTGGCGCGGGCTATGCCGACCTGCCTGGCCAGACGCTGTATACCGCCCAGACCGGGGGTGATACCTATGGTAAGCTCTGGCAGCCTTAACTGGGCTTTCTTGTTCATGATACGTAAATCACAGGCCATCACCAGCTCGAAACCGCCTCCCATGGCAGCACCGTTGATAGCGGCGAGGATGGGTTTAGAGTAGGTTTCCATACGGGTGTAGAGGTCCTGACCGGCCTCAGTGAATTGCAACACTGTCCTGACGTTCTGGGAAGCGAAGGTAGAAACGTCAGCCCCGGCGCAGAAATTGGTACCGGCTCCGGTGATGACGATCACACCGGCGTTATCATCCGGCTCCAGCTCATCGAGCGCCTTATCGATTTCACAGACGAAATCATAGTTCAAAGCATTGGCTTTATTGGGCCGGTTAAGGATCAATTTGGCGACCCTGCTCTCTTTATCAATTTCAATCTTAACGAATTCATAGTCACCGGTACCGTAGGTATAAAAGCCCTCGCCGGCCCGGCGTCCGGTCTTCCCGGCAGACACCATAGAAACCAGCAGCGCAGCAGCCCGGTACCTGTCCTCATTGTAAAGTTCAGACAGACGGTTTAGTTCGGCAACTATTTTATCCAGGCCGATACTATCCGCCATACGCAGTATGCCCCTGGGATAGTTAAGACCGGTCAGCACGCCCTTATCAATCTCTTCTTTGGTGGTGGATTCGGTCTCAATCAGTTTGGCGCATTCATTGACACCTATCGCCAGCAAGCGGATAGGGTCGAAATCGGCACCGGCTTGCATAGGAATCTCATTGACCTTGCCGGGCGACCAGTCATAAAAACCGGCCCCGCTGCGTTTACCGAAATGACCGGCTTTAAAAGCCTTCTCTGTCATAGGTCCGGCCCGGTAGCTCTCGCCGAAGACCTCCCGGAAGTGCTCCAGCACATGGTAGCGGGTATCGATGGCGCCACCTTGCAGCACATCGTCTATCTCCAGCAAGCCCATCGGCAGACCGAGCTTGTACCTGGCGGCTGAATCGACCTCAAAGTTATCTTTGGCTTCACCGTAGGAGACCGCCCAGTCGGCTTCGTTCGCCATGGTTACCCAGATACGGTTGACCAGGAAACCCGGACCGTCTTTGACATGTACCACTTCACGTTTCATTTTCCTGGCTACGTAATCGGCGATTTCAATAGCTTCCTGACTGGTTTTTTCACCTTTGATAATCTCCAGCAATAACAGGACGGTGGGCGGATTGAAGTAATGGGTGCCTACCAACTGCTCCGGTCTCTTCAATCCTTTGGCTATCTCGGTGATGCTGAGAGAGGAGGTATTGGTGGCGAAAACCGCCTCCGGCGGGCAATATTCCGAGACCTCGCTGAAGACCTTCTGCTTCAGGGAAAGGACCTCGGGCACAGCTTCGATGATATAATCAGCGTCCTTGACCGCTGATTTCAGATCGGTCATGAAATTGATGCGGCTAAGGACTTCCTGTTTACCCTCTTCAGTAAAGCGGCCGCGGGATATCCTTTTATCCAAGTTGGCGTTGATAATCTGACGGCCTCTTTCGATGAACTTTTCCTCTATATCACGGATGACCACAGCAAAACCGGATTCAGCCGCCAGAGCACCGATTTGAGCACCCATCGCACCGGCACCCAGCACCACAAATTTCTTAATTTCCTTCATCTGCTGCTCCTTAACCCCGGCAACCGGCCTTCAGCGGATATTTCAGAGATGCCCCGGCCGCTGTTCTTTTGCCGGAGGTTAACTTAATTTTTTATTTTTTTACAGGTTCAAAAGCATAATAAACCCGGTCGCAAATTTTGGTCTCTTTCTTAACATCCATGGGATGAGAGGGCACTGCGAAAGTGACAAATTGCACTGTATCACCGGGTTTGACCTCACCCGGCGCGCAATTGATGATACGGGCGATAAGATGTCTCAAGGGATGAGTAGAATCGAAGCCCAGCCAGGCGATGATCAGGGGACAATCGAACCCGGCCGGAGCACC
>DAOUFH010000183.1:0-11096 GCA_034429955.1 Dehalococcoidales bacterium | reverse complement strand
GTCTTCGGCATCGGCTCCGGTCAGGCGTTTGCGGCTGTAATCGGTCCGCTGGTGGAAGTGCCGGTGATGATAGGGCTGGTCAATGTAGCTTTATATTTCAAGAGGCGTTATTTTAAAAAGGCAGTTTAACAGGGTGAAAGGGAAAGTCCTGGTCTGTATTGTGTTTAATTGCCGGGAGGTTTAATCATGACTACTAATTCACGTCAGCTGGATTCTAAAGTCAATTGCGGAATGTGCGGCAAGCCCCTGGTCTACGGGACTGAAACCAGGGAGTTGCAGTGTTCAATTTGCGGGAAAAAGTTTCAGGCACAGATTTATTGCCCGGAGGGACATTATATCTGTGATGACTGTCATAGCCGGTCAGCCCTGGAAACCGTTAAAAGTATTTTGAAAGAGCATAAATCAAGCGACCCTGCTCAAATACTGGAGGATATCCTGGACAATCCGGCGGTTCCGATGCATGGGCCGGAACACCATGCCATTGTGCCGGCCGTATTGGTAAAAGCTGCGGAAAATGCCGGTTATAAACTGCCGGAAGGCGCACTGGAAAAAGCTCTGGAAAGAGGTAGTAAAGTGCCGGGTGGCTGGTGCGGCCTGTACGGGGATTGCGGAGCAGGGGTGGGCGTGGGTGTTGCGACCTCGGTAATAACGGAGGCGACTCCTTTAAAAGGGCCTCAGCGCGGACTGGCTATCGGAGCTACTGCTGCGACTCTGTCCGCAATGCTGGACGACCGGCCGCGCTGTTGCAAAAGAGCTTCACGGACAGCTGTCAGAGCGGCGGTCAAATATTTCAGAGAAAAGTTGAAGATTGATTTGCCCGAACCCGGGCGGGTCAAATGCAGTCATGTGAAACGTAATCCGCAATGTGCCGGACCGGACTGCCCCTATTTTGGCTGATTAAATCAGGGTGAGAACTGATGGGGAGATAAAAAAGAGAGGATTTCAAAAATCCTCTCTTTAGATCTTATTCAATTTGCTTTTCCTGTTCAGATTAATTCTTAACATCGACGGGCACGGGCTGGAGTTCATCATTTCTATCCAGTTTTCCGCAGCGCAGGCAGTATTTGTAACCGGAGCCGACATAATCGTGTTTTAAGAACAAACAGAGCAAATACTTAAATACCCACATCGCCTTTACCTCCTTTTTCAGAAGTGTACTTTCATTATATACCCAATTAAGCTATGACAAACCATTGCCAAGATGTATTTTTATAGGTATAAAGTTGTATTTATCGGTTTATGCCTGGAGTGTCTTATACTTTCTATAACGTAAAAATATGTAAAAAGTTACCGGATTTAAGAACCAAACGGTCTGATTTTCGGGTCTTTCCGGCCGTATAAAAAAGCGGCTGTTTCAGCCGCTTTTCGACAGTCATTCTGGGGTCGCTATCAGGCGTGGATTTTCTTCAGCACGAAGGCGATATTCTTGCCGAAATTATAGGCTGTTTTGATTCCTTCCTCATCCTGGTTAACCTGGCCGATATCCCGGCCTATGGCGACGTTCCAGTAGTTAGACCCGGGTACTATCAAGCCCAGGATATGATACCACAGGTCGATTTCGGCGATGGTGAAAACCTTGCCGGCCCGGCGGGCTACCACCAGCGGGCCGCCGACTTTACCTTTAAGCGGTTCGCCGTTAAAACGGGAGATATAACCGGCCCGTTCCATCAGTCCCTTTAATAAAGCGGTACAGGAACCATAGTAGACCGGTGAGGCCAGAATAATACCGTCCGCCTCTTTCATTTTCTGATAGACCGGCATCAAATCATCCTTGATGGAGCAGGTTTCAGATTTGGAACAGGCCATACAGGCTGTGCAGGGCCTGATATCCTTACCGGCCAGGGGGACGATTTCAGTCTCAAGCCCCTCTTCCTCGATGGCTTTTAGAGCCGTACCGGCCAGTATTTCGGTATTACCGTGTTTACGCGGACTGCCGATTATGGCGATAACTTTCATACCTTTACCTCCTTAAAAACAGCCTCTGAGAGACAGTTTATAGCTAAAAATACCGGTGATTTTATGCTACTTTTTCCAGTTTGGCGAAGCTGAGCAGCAGTTTTTTAACGCCGGCTCCGCTGAAAGCTACCACTACTTCGGTATCGCTACCCTTGCTGGTGGTAGTGACTACCACGCCTTCTCCGAAGATGCCGTGTTTGACCCGGTCGCCGGCTTTAAGTTCTATAGAAGGAGCCCGGGGTGCAGGCGGCTCGGGCGGCTTTACCCTGGAGGAGGAGAAACCCGAACCCAGAGTGCTTTGTTCGGCCTGCCAGATATCACTGCCGGCGATCAGTTTTTTGGGTATATCTTTCAGGAAACGGGAGGCTTCATTAACGGAACTGCGTCCCATCAGGCTGCGGCGGAAGGAATGCACCAGGTAGATTTTCTGTCTGGCACGGGTGATGCCGACATAACACAAACGCCGCTCTTCTTCCATCTGGGTGGGGTCGTCCAGCGAGCGAAAATGGGGCAGCAGCCCTTCCTCTACACCGGCAATAAATACCACCTTGAATTCCAGGCCTTTGGCCTGGTGCAGGGTAATGAGGGTGACTTTGTTGGGATTGGACTCCAGGTCGTCCACGTCCGAGACCAGGGCTACGCTTTCCAGAAACAGGCTGATAGCTTCGTTATGGGGATTATTTTGAAATTGTTCGGCCACCGTACGGAGCTCAAGGATGTTATCGTAGCGTTCATCGCCGTCTTCATCCTGCAAAACATAATCTTTATAACCGGTCCGTGTAACCACTTTGTCGAAAAACTCCAGCAGTCCCAGCGTCTGGCTTTGCTCGATCAGTTCTTTCAATAGATTGGTGAAATTGACCAGCATTTTGGTGACTCTGGAATTGAAGGGCACAGAGACAGCAGGATTCTCCTGTCCGGCCAGCTGTAATAAGGCGTCATAAACCGCCAGTCCTTGTGACGCGGCCCAGGCTGTCAACTGGTCCAGACTGGTCTGTCCGATACCGCGCGGCGGCACGTTGATGATGCGCATCAGGCTGACGGTATCCAGGGGATTATGGATCAGACGCAGATAGGCTACGATATCCTTGATTTCTTTCCTTTCATAAAAACGGGTGCCGGCCACCAGTTTGTAAGGCAGACCGTAACGTACGAAGGCTTCTTCAATTACACGGGACTGGGCATTAGTGCGATAGAGCACCGCGCAATCTCCGTAGTTAACCTCGCCGGCATTGACCAGACGGTCTATCTCTTTGACCATGTACTGGGCTTCTTCCTGTTCGGTATAGGTTTCAATAACGTTGGTCAGGTCTCCCTGGGCGTTATCCGTCCATAGTTCTTTTTGTTTACGTTGCAGGTTGGCCTTGATTACGCAGGAAGCCGTTTCCAGAATATTGCGGGTGGAACGGTAGTTTTGTTCCAGCAGGACTACTTTGGCATCAGGATAGTCCTTCTCAAAATTCAAAATATTGCGCACATCGGCTTGCCGCCAGGAATATATCGACTGGTCGGGGTCGCCTACGACGCAGATATTACGGTGTTTGTCCGCGATCATCTTAACCAGTTCATACTGGGTCAGATTGGTATCCTGAAACTCGTCTACCATGATGTGGACATAACGTTCCTGGTATTTTTTCAGCACTTCCGGGTGCTCTTTGAAGAGATTGACCGTTCTCAGCAGCAGATCGTCGAAGTCCAGGGCGTGGCTTTCATCCAGCAGTTTCTGATATCTTTCATAAACCCTGCCCACTACTTCATCGAAATAGCTGCGGCTGGCTGCCGCATAGTCCTGCGGCGTCTGCATCCTGCTCTTGGAGGCGCTGATGGAAGCCAGAATGGCGCGTGGCACATGTTTTTTGGGGTCGAGATTGAATTCCTGTAAAGCCCGTTTGATGAGATTGAGCTGGTCGTCGTCATCGTATATCACGAATTCAGGGTGGATGCCGGCGACTTTCCCGTCTTTCCTGAGAATGCGGGCGCAAATCGCGTGAAAGGTTCCCATGGTCAGGCTTTCAACTGAGTTGGAAACCAGATTTTGCAGCCGTTCGGTCATCTCTTTGGAGGCTTTATTGGTAAAGGTGACCGCCATGATGTGGTAGGGCGTAATTCCGCAGACTTTGATCAGATAAGCCACTCTGTGAGTGATGACTCTGGTCTTGCCGCTACCCGGTCCGGCCAGTATCAGTACCGGCCCGTTGATGGCTTCAACGGCGGCTTTTTGCGCAGGGTTGAGCTCGTTTAATATATCGTTCAAGTTACTTTCCTGTTTTGGGGAGTTCTTGATAACAACGGAGTTATCTATACAGGCACAGGCTGGGAGCCGGGCCGGTTCAAAGGTCTACTGATTTACCCGCTTGATAGCTAATTACTGATAACCGGCTTCAGGGCCGGCTGGGCCAGATGGACTTGCTGCCGTCATTAGACAGATGCAGCCCGATGTCTATGGTGTCTCTATTTTTATATTTTTCATCCGAAGCTATCTTGAGCAGGTCTTCGTATGACTTAAGGGTCTGTCCGTCGATTGAAATTATGATATTATGACCGCCCTCAGGAGTCCAGAAATATTGCAGGTATTCTCGGGACTCTTCAAGGGACATGACCATCTTTTGAATACTGGCTGTGCCGAAATATTTGGAAATGCGGATATTGGGTGAACAGGCCATATGCTTTCTCCTTAGCTACTCTAACTAGTATTATAAAGTAGCAAGGGGAGAAATACTACCAGATGATTCGGTACTGAATACTACCAATAAATACCAATAGCTCAATAAAATTCTAAATTCGAAATAAATTTTAAGCTCGAAACACTAAACCAATTTAAATAGCCAAAATACATAAGCCAACATCATCGCGCACGCCGTTCACTCCTGAAGCGATCTCATAGAATAGCTGTCAACCGTCAGCTGACAGTCATTAGTTTGGGGGACAGTGGAAAACAGGGGTTTGGTCGGGTTTTTAACCCGACCATCCTGATAATTCAAGGCGTTAGTAAATAGCCAGGGCAGAGACAAGCCCTGCCCTGGCTATATTGATACTGTGATTGATACTATGCTTTTTTCGTTATATCCAGCTGTTTTTTGTCGCTGTTATTGCCCATGAAAGCTTTGAAAATATCCAGCGGCAGCGGGAAGACGATGGTGGTAGCCTTCTCCGAGGCGATTTCAGTCAAGGTCTGCAGATAGCGTAACTGCAGGGTGGTAGGTTCCTGCGCTATAATAGCTCCGGCTTCAGCCAGCCGGGTAGATGCCTGAAATTCACCGTCGGCATGGATGATTTTGGCTCTTCTTTCGCGTTCAGCTTCAGCCTGGGCAGCCATCGAGCGGCGCATGCTCTCGGGTAGTTCGACATCTTTGATTTCAACCGTGCTGACTTTAACACCCCAGGGGTCGGTGTGTTCATCGATGATCTTCTGCAGTACCTGGTTCAATTTCTCTCTGGAAGCCAGTAGTTCATCCAGTTCCGACTGGCCCAGCACGTTTCTCAGTGTGGTCTGTGAAATCTGAGAGGTGGCGCGGATATGGTCGAGTACTTTCACAACCGAGCTCTGCGGGTCGACCACTCTGAAGTACACCACTGCATTTACTTTAACGGTGACGTTATCTTTGGTGATAATATCCTGCGGGGGCACATCCAGGGTTACCACACGCAAATCGACCTTGACCATGCGGTCGATTATCGGTATCAGCAGGAAGAAACCGGGGCCTTTGGCTCCGATCAATCTGCCCAGACGAAAAATAACACCGCGCTCATATTCATTGACGATTTTAATGGAGGCAGCCAGAATCCAGATGACGATAATGCCGATTACTACAAATAAAACAATTTGTCCTATCCCCATGCTTTACTCCTTCGCTGGCTGTCTGACTATCAGCAGCAGCCCCTTTACTTCGGTGATTATGACCTCCTGGCCTGTTTCGATAGTCCCTGATTCAGAGCGGGCGTTCCATAGTTCGCCTTCAATGAAGACCGTGCCTTCGGGATTCAAGGTTTCTTTGACGATAGCAGTACTGCCTTTAAGGTCTTCTCTGCCGGTGCCGGCTTTATTTTCGTGGGCTTTAACTATCAGCACTATAACCAGCGTGATGAGTGCAATACCGGCTAGAATCAGGAAAGTTAGAATTATCCAGGCCGCAACAGACATGGTAAGCCTCCCTGAGCATAAGCTATAATTAGGCAAGATGATTATAGCTATTGAAGATCGCAAAAGTCAAAAATGCTCAATATATTTGGCATAGTCATCCCTGTTGGTTAGATTTTTAATGTAAATAGATTGAAGGGGAATTTAATTGGCGAGTACTATAGAAGGCCGCAATCCGGTGCTGGAAGCCCTGCGGGCAGGCCGCCGAATCAACAAAATCTACCTGCTTAAGAGTGCTGAAAAACACGGCTCAATATCCGAGATTATCAATCTGGCAGTTGCCCGGCACATCCCGGTTGATTACCTGGATCGTCCGGCGCTCGACCGTCTGAGTAATACAGCTGTTAATCAAGGTGTGATTGCGGAGGCTGAACCGCGTGCTTATGCCGCTCTGGATGAATTGCTGGAGGTGCCGCAGAAGAAGGGCGAACCGCCCTTTTTTATAATTCTGGACGGAATCGAAGACCCGCATAACCTGGGAGCTATCTTGAGGACTGCCGAGGCCGCAGGTGTGCACGGTGTTATCATCCGGGAGAAACGGGCGGTCGGGTTGACCCCGGCGGTGGAAAAAGCAGCTGCCGGTGCGCTGGAATACGTGCCGGTGGCCAGGGTGACCAATATCTCTCAGACTATCGCATATTTAAAGCAGCGGAATATCTGGGTGGTAGGCGTAGACCGTTCAGGCGATAGCAATTATACCCGGGTTGATTATAAGCCTCCGACCGCTCTGGTTATCGGAGGTGAGGGGCAGGGGGTCTCCGAACTGGTGAAAAGAAACTGCGATTTTCTGGTTACCATACCCATGCGCGGTAAAATATCGTCACTGAATGCCTCGGTGGCTGCCGCGATGACAATCTTTGAAGTAGTACGCCAGCGCATGTAATAACGCTTGTTTTCAGCCGATAGAGGGGATATATCGTATACTCCGGTTGTGGTAATCACCTGAAATAAGGTAAAATTTAGCTTGCATTATCATGTAAGGTGAAGAGGATGAAAGTACAAAAATCAAAAGGTATGCGCGATCTCTTTCCTAAAGATATGGAAAGTTTTCGCATTATCAGTGAATATTTCAGGGATTCCTGTCTGAAGTGGGGCTATGAGGAAGTCAAGACCGCTACTCTGGAAAATCTGCATCTGTTTACTGCTGCGGGTACTCTGACACCCGGTATGCTGGGCAAGGTCTATTCTTTCCTGGACTGGGACGGCTGGAGCGGCGAGAGAGTGGTGCTGCGTCCGGATGCCACTATCCCGGTAGCCCGCATGTACATTGAGAATTTCTCCAAAAAGGAGCTGGTCAAGCTCTTTTATATCGTCAACACTTTTATCTTTGAGGAGACCGGCAAAAAGAACCGGGAACGCTGGCAGTTGGGCGCCGAGCTGATCGGCATCGGGTCGCCTCTGGCCGATGTAGAACTGCTGATGATAGCCAATGAAGTCCTGCGGCGGCTGGGTTTGCAGCAGGTAGAAGTCCACCTCTCTCATGCCGGACTGACTCGCGGTATCCTGCAGAAACTGGGCATCAACCGCCAGGAGCAGGAACAGATTTTCGATAGGCTGCTGGATGGCGATGTTTCGGCCAATGCCCAGTTGCTGGCTGAAAGACCGGAACTGGCTCCTCTGCTGGCTTTACAGGGGCAGTCCTCCGGCTTCGTTAAAAATCTGGCCGTAACCCTGGCTCTGGACCTGCCGGAATTGAAACCGCAAATAGAAGATTTCGTGTTTATTGCCGATGCTTTGAAAGCTCTGGGAATTCCCTATAAAATCGATATCGCCTCTGTGCGGGGATTTGAGTATTACAGCGGTGTGATTTACCAGTTCTTCCAGGGAGAAGAAAAGCTTGGCGGCGGCGGCCGTTATGATGCCCTGATCCCGTCGATGGGTGGTCCGGAAGTGCCGGCCTCCGGCTTCGCGCTGTATCTGGACCGTCTGCTGCAAATGATAGATGCCGAAACGCTGAATACCAAACCCGCTACTAAAATACTGTTGAAGCTGGATAAATCCACCTTGCAACTCGGTTTCGGGGTAGCCGATCTGTTGAGAGAACTGGGCTATGTCGTCAAGCTGCATTTGGGCGGCAAAGGTCCGATTGATGTTGACTGGAAGCTGGAAGTCCGCCAGGAGCCTCCTCAATTCGTACTGACCGATGTGGCCAGCCAGAAGACTTACCAGCTTACCGGTTCGGAGGAAGTACTGGATAAACTCGATAACGCCTGATTGCAAGATTTGATGATATGATGAGGAAACAAGTGTCTATTCGTGTGGCTTTACCCAAAGGTAAATTATTAAAAGAGACTGCCGCCCTGACAGCCTCGGCAGGCTGGCAGTTGAGTGATTACAGTGAAGGCGCCAGGCTTTATCACCTGACTTCGGCAGCCTTTCCAGAGTTGAGCGGTAAAATATTACATGAAAAAGATGTGCCTATCCAGGTGGCCCTGGGGAACTACGATCTGGGCATCTGCGGCCTGGACTGGATACAGGAACTGCTCACCAAATATCCCGGCAGCCAACTGGTCAAACTCAGCGATTTGGGCTATGGAGCACTGTCTCTGTATGCAGCAGTCAGTCCCTTAAGCGGCCTCCGGGATCTACGTTCCCTGGCGACCAGAGAAGACCTTGTCAGTCTGGCTTCGGAATATCCCAATCTGGCCGAAACGCTGGCTTTGAACTGCCGTTTGAAACATTTCAACGTCTACCCTCTTTGGGGCGCGGCTGAAATTTATCCTCCGGAGAATGCCGAACTGGTTATCCTGTCTACCCGTGACGGGCAGGAATTGGCTGCCAGCGGCCTTAAACCTTTACATAAAATACTGGACTCCAGAGCCTGTCTGATCGCCAATAAAAACAGTCTGGAGAGTAAAGACCTGGGCTGGCTGCTGGACACTCTTAAGATCAACAATACAGCTGTCCGGAGACCTCTGGAGATTCAGTTTAAAGAACCCCTGGACCAATCCGGAGCAATCATGCCGTCTGAGGCACTGCGTCTGGCTTTACCGGACGGGCATGCTCAAAAGCATGTCGTCAACATTTTAAGCAAGGCTCAGATCAAGATTCAGGACTATCCTTCCTCTACCGGCAACCGGCGTCCGCTTATCGAGATACCGGGTATGAGGGTCAAGGTTATCAGACCGCAGGATATGCCTTTGCAGGTGGCGAACGGCAAATTCGATATCGCCATCACCGGCCAGGACTGGGTACGTGAGCATTTATATCAATTCCCCGCCAGCCCCATAGTGGAACTGGTGGACCTGAAATACAGCTGGGTCAGAATCGTGGCGGCTGTACATAATGATGTGCCGGCGGATGATACCGCTGCACTGAGAAAACTGGCCGAAGAGCAGGGCTGGCGTCTGCGCATTGCCTCGGAATATGTGCGTATCGCCGATAAATATGCCCGTGACAATCACCTGGGCATGTACCGTATCGTGCCCACCTGGGGAGCCACCGAGGCCTTCCTGCCCGATGATGCCGAGGTGTTGATTGAAAATACCGAGACCGGCGGCACACTGAAACGCCATAATCTCAAAATAATCGAGACACTCTTTGAATCTACTGCCTGCCTGATAGCCAATGCCGCAGCGCTTAAAAACGGTAAACAGGCTGCTATTGAAACGCTGGTCGCCAGGCTGAAAGCGGCGGTGGAAGGTTGAAGTTGCTACCCAATATAACGCATAAATACCAAATTCGAAATAAGCAATTCGGATAACCAAAATACTAAAAACGAAGTCAGTGCGAACATCCAAACATCTGAAGCGATCCTGTAGAATAGCGAAGATACCAACAATCAACAGAGAAAAGGCCAAGGAGTTGTCAGCCGTCAGTTTTCAAAACCCAACCGCCAGGTTAGCGGTCAGACTGGAAGCCTCGTAAGGCAAGGCTGAAGCAGCCGGGGCTGAGGAGTAAAAGCTGATAGCAACAACTAATAATTACCCGAGGTAGTTAGCATGGAACTGATTAAAGGCTATGCCGCCGCCCAATCTAAATTGGAAAGGCAGATAGTGCTGGATTTCGGCCGGGTCTCTCCCCGCTCCAAAGAGCTTTTCGGACGGGAAATGAGCCCGGAAGAAGTGGTTTCCCTGATTATCCGGGCTGTGCGGGAAAAGGGCGATGCCGCTCTGCTGGACTATACCCTTAAATTTGATAACTTCCGGATATCCCGCCTGGAAGTACCGCACTCTGAAATCCAGGCTGCTTATCAGCAGGTAGCTCCGGAACTGGTTGAGGCGCTGAAGCTGTCAGCTCAGCGGATCAGAGATTTTCATCAAGAGCAAAAAGAGCTGGTCTGGAAGGGTGTGGACGGCCCGCAATGGGGCCAGTTGGTCAGACCTCTGGAGAAAGTGGGACTGTATGCTCCCGGCGGTACGGCCTCTCTGGTTTCCAGTGTCTTGATGATCGCCATCCCGCCCAGAGTGGCCGGGGTCAAGGATATTATACTGTGTACTCCACCCGGTAAAGACGGTCTTATCCCGCCCTTTACCCTGGCGGCAGCCGATATCGCCGGCGTAGACCGGGTCTTCGCCGTAGGCGGTGCTCAGGCAGTAGCCGCTATGGCTTACGGCACCGAGAGTATCCCCAGAGTGGATAAAATATGTGGGCCGGGCAATAAATTTATCGTGCTGGCCAAGAAAGCGGTCTTCGGCGTGGTGGATATCGATGCCCTGCAAGGTCCCAGCGAGGTGCTGGTAATCGCCGGTAAAGAGGCACGGGCGGACTACTGTGCGGCTGATTTACTGGCTCAGGCCGAACATGACCCGCAATCTCAGGTGGTGCTGATAACCGACTCTGAAGAGTTCGCTCAGGAATTGCTCAAAGAAGTTGAATCTCAACTGGCGGTATTACCTCGCCGTGAAATCGCCTCGGAATCGCTGGGCAAACGGGGTATGGTGGCTGTCGTGGATAACCTGGAGCAGGCGGTGGAGCTTGCCAATCTGTATGCTCCGGAGCATCTGGAGCTGGCCTTCCCCGAGGCTGAAAAATATCTGGATAAAATCCGGAATGCCGGTTG
>DAOUFH010000182.1:0-6445 GCA_034429955.1 Dehalococcoidales bacterium | reverse complement strand
TAGCACCGATCGGCATGAACTATTTATTCTCACCCCGGGTCTATACCATCATGTCCTTGCTGTACCCGCCCGAACCGCGTATTCACCATTTGAATTATCACGATGTCGCCTTCGTGCATATCGCCTGGAATAAAGAAAGACAGAATCCGGGGTCGACCGGAGTTACCACGCAAGTGGTGCATGAAATCGCTGAAAAGTTCTGGGGCAGTGAAAAGGCTGGTGATTTCAGCAGTTATGAGGGGCAGGCTCTGGCTGCCAGGACCATTCAAAACAGGACCTATTTGAAAGAAATGCTGGGGTTATGTGACTGGGGCTATCCGATTTCATATTCTTTCGTTACTCCCGACCACCTGGGAGATCCCGATATCGAAGCCAAACTGTATACGGCTGTCACAGGACTGCCGGCCAGCCAGCTGGAATTGATGGCTGAAAGAGCCTTCAATCTACACCGTCTGATTTTGCTGAGGGAGGGCCGGCAAACACCTGCGGCCGACTATCCCATGGATTACAACTTTACCGAGCCTATGCAGAGTATCAGAGCCATAGGTATAATGGTGCCGGGCCCCGGTGACACTGCCGTAGATATGACCGGCAACAGGCTGGACAAATCCAAATTCACCAGCATGCTGCAAGAATATTACCGCCTGCGAGGTTGGGATGAAAAGAGCGGACGGCCCACACCGGAAACATTAGTAAGGTTGGGACTGCCGGGTCTGAAGGCCGACTGATTAGTAATACTCCCCTGTAAAGGCCGCTTCAGGTATACTTTGGGGTCTTTTTGTGTGTAAAATATCTGCAAAGATCCGTTTACGGCTGCACTTATTTATTAGATAATGACATCAAACACACAATAAACTGAGAAAGGCTTTTAACAACATGACAGAACGCGACAGTAACCTGGTACAGTCCACACTGGGACGGCTCGAGTTAGACAAGCAAGGTTCCGCAGTATCAGTCGTCCGCATGGATCCCGCCAATACCTTCATATCAATATCGGAATTGCTGCGTGATTATATCAACCGTGCCGATGCAGAGATATGGCAGGAGATCCGCCGGCGCATTGACAGAATCTATGAGGCTACCAGCCTGGCGCTGGAAATCTATGATGCAGCAGAACCCTTTTCCCAGGAAGTTAAACGGCAGATACAGGCCGGCAAGAGACTGCTTTTTAAACCCAACTGGGTGGCTATGCCGTTAATCGATTATAAGACGCATGGAGTCGGTGCCCGAGGTGCCGATACTCAATGGGAACACCAGGCTGTCGTGATGCGCTGGTTTCATGATAAACTGGGTATCTCCTATAATCAGATGAATGTAGGTGAATCAGGACCGGAAACTAATGCCGCTTCATTATACGCTTCGCGTTTGACCGGAGAAAAAATCACCAAACAGGCGATTTTGGAGGCCAAATACGGCGATAGTTACGGTGGCTGGGGATTTTATTTCACCAGAAAATACCTGGCGGATTGTCACGCTCCGGACCATACCGATAATCCCATGAACGGTTATGCAGAAAGTCTGCAAGGACATTGCATTCCTCCCGGACAGGCCGGCAACAGGCTGCTTCTATATGATACCGATTACGTAGATGAAATCAACGGTCGTACTGTGCCGGTTAAGAACGGTATCAATTTCAAGGAATTAACTTTACATAAATTATATATCGGTGGGGACCCCTCTGATGCCGAAGATAGGCAGAACTGGCCTGGCTGCGTTATGGTTAATCTATCCAAACTGAAAGTACATATGTCCGAGCAATTTACCAATGCCATCAAAAATCTGGGCATGGGCTTTTATTCCATGCAGACCAGGGCCACCGATAATGAGGGAGAACATATCTGGAAGTATTCGGCCCCCAATCTAAAAGACCCCACCTATAAATTGAACGTGCCGCATACTGTCTGGGTTCTGAAAATGGACCCGGACACTTTAAAGCCGGTCTTCGATAAAGACGGCAACTATATCTGGACCAGGACCGGCGGCATGAAAGGTACCATGGCCGATGCCATTCAGGCCGTCGTGGGCCAGGGCGTTATGATGTTGCATGTCACCGATGCGATCGAAATGACCAATATTCATCATTGCGGGCCGGAAGGCGTGCCTATTCCCGAGGGATTGATATTTGTCAGTGCCGACCCGGTGGCTCTGGATACCTGCGCTACCCGCTATATGTTCAGCATGGTACCGATGGAAGAGACCGCCGGTGTAATGCAAAAATACAAACTGCCTGCGGATGTAATTCAAAAAGTACCCCAACCGGTGATACAGGGCCAAGACGTCGTTAATGCGCCCGAACCCTGCTACGATTCCTCCTTCTCACGTTATCAGGCTCTACAGTATTCTGAAGAAAGAGGCCTGGGCCGGCAGTTATTCTATGTGGTCGGCCGGGATATATGGGAGGGCGGACGTCTGGCTTCCTTGCAGCAGCATCTGGGCAAGGTGCAGGATGGAGTATTTACCCAGTTGATGACCAAAACTATGTATAATGCACCGCGCAAGCCGCTGATGGACCTGCAGACCATGATATTCAACTATCTGGAGGCGGAAGACAAACTAACCGGCAGCAGCTATAAAAAAATGTTCATGGAGATATTCGATGAGAACCAGGACGGTGTAATTGATTACTGTGAAAACGGACGCGGTAGTTCGCCGGCCTTAATGGCGCTGGGGGTTAACCTGCTGCATCAAAAAATCGACCCCTTGCAGTTGATAAAATTGCGCTTTTTGATTGCTATCCTGCAGAACAGGCTGGCGCGTAGAGAGTGGAATGATGAGGGGCACCACGTGGGAGATTCTTTTATGCTTTCACAGTCGCTAGCGGTCGCTTTCAATATGTCGCAACTGCCGGTTGAAAAGGAGGACCCCGCTTATCCCGGCCGTAAATACGGCAAGGGCAAATGGCCCAGCCTGAAGGGTATACTGGATAAAAATCATTACGGCCGTGCTTATGGGACCGGTTTTCCTCATAAAATCGATGCCTCCGGTTCTCCTTACGGTCTGCTTTTTCAATATGCCGATATCAAATATAACAATTCTACCTATTATTCGCCTCAGTCTATCAAGAGGCGGGAAGACTTGATCGAGAAATATTTTGAGGACCTTGAGAACGGTGCGGCGCAGTTGCCCTTCACCTTTTATGTTCCCCAGGGTTTCGGTCTGCGTTTCGGCAAGCCGATACCCAACGTGGTAGAGAATGATGACCCGGCTCTGGTATTTACGGCTGTGATGAACGGTGAGAAATGGAAAGACTTCAAGTTATCCGAATACCATCTGGAATAAGCTGAGTCCGGATATCCAGTATAAATCGATTCTTTCAGGGGATTGATTCTGAAGCAATCCCCTTTTTTTTAGTTGCGACAGGCCGCTTTGTTCGAGATGCTGTAATTTGAGTATAATACAGAATGGTATTTCAGTTTTAAAGTGTGTTTTTTAGATTAGATATAAAGGAGGCTTGAGTTGGAAGTCCAGAAGACGTGGGAGGAGATGACACCCGGTGAAAAACGCCAGGCGCGTTTTAAGAAATGGTTGGAAGCTCCGGGCGTAAAATTCATCAATGCGCAGGCGGAGAAAAATTATCAAGCCAGAGTACAGAGACTTATCGATGCCGTCAGTTTGAAGGAACCGGACAGGGTACCGGTGCATCTGCCGGCCGGATTTTTCCCGGCTTTTTATTCCGGAGGCAGCCTGGGCAAGTCGATGTATTCCTATACAGAGCTGGAGAAATCATGGAAAAAATATACGCGTGATTTCGACGGTGATACCTATCCTACTCCCGGACTGGTAATGCCAGCCAAGGCTTTGGAGATGATCGGTCATAATTTCCACAAATGGCCCGGTCACGGACTGCCTGAGAATAGTGCTATTTACCAGTTTGTGGAAGGCGAATATATGAAGCCTGAAGATTATGCCTTGCTGTTGAGTGACCCTTCCAATTACATGATGCGTTATTTCATGCCTAAAGTGGCTAAAGTCTTCGAGCCTTTCCGTCTGCTGCCTGAATTGAATGGTATGGCTGGTCTGCCCCTGGGATATATAGCTGCTTTCGCCAACCCTGAATTGCGGCAGGCTTACCGTACAATCTTTGCTGCTGCTAAAGAGGTTGAAAAATGGTCGAAGACTGTTACGCGCATAGTTGATTATGCGCTTTCCCATGGTTTTCCGGGTTTCGGCAACGGTATGGCTGGAGCTCCTTTCGATATGATAGCCGATATGCTGCGCGGCACTAACGGCTCCATCATGGATATGTACCGCCGGCCGGAGGTACTGGAAGAAACCCTGGAGAAAATTACGCCTGTGGCTATTAAAGCAGCGCTGGAGGCGGGTAGGGATACCCTCAGTCCGCTTATCCATATGCCTTTGCATAAGGGCGACGATGTCTTTATGTCCGATAAACAATTCGAACGTTTCTACTGGCCTACATTCAAGAGACTGCTCAAAGCTATGATAGATGACGGCCTGGTGCCGGTCCCCTTTGCCGAAGGCAGTTATATGCGCCGGCTGGAATATATCAAAGATCTGCCGAAAGGTTCTATCGTCTGGTGGTTTGAAAAGATGGACATGGCCAAGGCTAAGCAGGTCCTGGGCGGACAGGCCTGCATTGCCGGTAACATTCCGGTATCGGTGATGCTGACCGGTACTCCTCAGGAAGTTAAAGAAACCTGTCGTAAATTAATCGAGACTTGCGCTCCGGGTGGCGGTTATATCATGGCCGGAGCGGCCAGCATGAACAACGGCAGTCCAGCCAATCTGCATGCTGTGATGGAAGCGGCCAGGGAATACGGCACTTATAAAAAGGCAAAATAAAACTGCTCCGTCGCTCGCTAAATAAACCTTTTATACTCCAGGCGGACTGATTCCGGCCTGGAGTATGTTTGCGGGAAGATGATGTCAAAATATAAAGCTGTGATATTCGATCTATTCGGTACTCTCATACCCAATTATGCATTTAGTGCATACCGTGAATCCGTTCTGGCGGTTGCCGGGGCACTGAAGGTCCCTGCCGAAGAATTCTGGCGGATATGGATGGAATACTTCGACAAAAGCACTATCGGTCTTTTTGATACCACTGAAGAAAAAGTCGCCTTCATTCTGAAACAGATGGGTTTTCAGGCCGTGGAAAGTCAAATAAAAAGCGCTTTGCAGACGAGATACCGGCATGAATCGGCCACTATGCTGCCTAGGCCGGAAGCGGAGCCGGTACTGGGGGAGATCAAGCAAAAAGGTCTGAAAATCGGGCTGATAACGGACTGTTCACCGGAAGCGCCTCTGACCTGGCCAGAAACGACCATTGCGGCATATTTTGATGCCACGATCTTCTCCTGCGAGGTCAAGGTTAGAAAGCCCGATCCCAGGATATATCAAATGGCGCTGGAAGCTTTGAAAGTCCAGGCCGGAGAATGCCTTTATGTGGGTGACGGCAATAGCCAGGAACATTACGGAGCGAAGACGGTCGGCATGACGGCTGTTTTATTCAAAGCGCCGGGTGAGTTTAAAACCGATGATTTCCGCAATGAGCAGGCCAGATGGGCTGATACAACAATTACTTCGCTCAGCCAGATTATAGATATTCTGGATAGCGAACCGGCCTGATTCGGTATCAATAAAAAGAGGGCACTCTAGAGTGCCCTCTTTCTGAATCATATGGTTGTTAAACCACAAATGAGATTTAGCTGTATAAATCCGCTGCCACTTTCTCAAGCCCTAATTCTGTCAGGACCTTTTTGCTGGGTTTGCCGGTCTGCATATCCCATTCTCTGGCTGCGAAGTATTCCTTAAGCATACCGTCTTCATCCAGAGTAATACCGGTCAACGGGCCTGCTGTGCGGGCGGGGCGTCCGGCCATTCTGTCAGGATGATGATATTGGAGAGGACTGATGCCTTCTCTCAGGTTGAAGGCATGCCGCAGATTATGAATCCGGTTACCGACCTTGATTATTTCATCCAGTGTGACATCCCAGCCGGTGACGGCCTTGATCATGTTATAAACAGCCTCAGGAGAAGGTAATGAACCGTAAACAAAGGTACACAACCCCAGGGACTGCACATAGTGACCGATAGCTTCACCGATAACGTGAGCCGGCTGTCGGCCAAGCTGGGCTTTTCTATCCTCTATCTGGGGCACCGGGAATTTAGGTCCGCCCGGGTCACCCTGGGTATGACGGCCGGGGGTGGGGTCCATGCGGTAGGTGATGGCCCAGTGGAAACCGAATTTGGCATCATGGGCGGGATATTCGGCGCCGCCGATGTGCATAGCCAGTTTATCTGAGCCTTTGCCGATTCTTTCGGAGGCTTTTTTCACTCCGTCAGCGATAATATTGCCGAAACCTTCCCGATTAGCCAGTTTTTCGGTCATGGCGACAATGGCTTCTGCGTTACCCCATTTCATTTCAAGTCCGTTGGTGTCTTCTTTGCTAATCAGTCCGTTTTCGTAACAATCAATGGTAAA
>DAOUFH010000181.1:0-8460 GCA_034429955.1 Dehalococcoidales bacterium | reverse complement strand
CCAGGAAATCAGCCGTTTCTTTAGTCAGTCTGGATGAGGCGCAAAAAATACCGCCGCTGGGAGATTTTTTATCGGTTTCCAGGGCTGTTTTCAAGGCTTCCAACTGATTAGTGCGGGCAGCGAAAACGGCTGGGTTGGTATGCTTGTTGACCACGACCGCTTCCGTACGGCTATCCTTTAAGAAGGCCATTGTTTTGGAGATTTCCACGGCCACCGAATAGCCCAGCAGGTCGATATGGTTGGTAAACCCCATACCCCGGCCTTCAATCACTTCAGTGTAGGAATTGCCGGGCTCACCCACATAACCGGCCTGGTGCGGGTTATCTCCGCTGCGTAGCGGGCTAAGGTTATATTTAACTTCCTTCTGGCTGCCGTCCTCAAATACCATAGTTACCTTCATCTCTTTGGGAGCTGACACAGTTCTATTCCTCCTGCCTTAAAATTTGTGGGAAGTAAACAACCCGGTGCATCGCTCTTCACATTCTATCAGAAATCCTCCGCCATGCTAAGGCTTAATTTCAACCGTCCTTTACAAGTTCGGAATATTAAATCAGGCCTGATTGCACTCTGCGAATTTTATTTGACATCACTTCTCCCGGTTATCACAATAATAGAAAACAACCGCAATTCAAAGGGGAAGGCGGGATTAGAGACAACCGGGGCCGGTCCGGATTATAAACCAGACCCCACCTCCAAACTGAAAGCTGACGCCTTACGGCTATTGAATTATTGGTAATATCGGTGTTATCGGTAGTATTAATCAGGGAGTCCGGACAATGCAAACTGTAAGATTGGGCAGAACAGGTATCGAAGTCCCCCAGATCGGGTTCGGGGGCATTCCCATCCAGCGCCTGAGTGAAGCGGAAGCGGTCAGGGTGGTCCGGCGCTGTATCGATCTGGGCGTGGTATATATTGATACTGCCAACTATTACACCACCAGCGAGGAGCGCATCGGTAAAGCCATCCAGGGGCAACGCGACAAGGTGGTATTGGCGACCAAGACGGCGCCCCTGGACCGCCGGGGAATCGAAAACAACCTCAAACTGAGTCTCTCCAGATTAGGAGTGGACTGTCTCGATATCTATCAACTGCACGGCGTTAGTTCCGTGGAAGCTTACAATAATTTGTTTCTGCCAGGCGGTCCCCTGGAAGTCCTGCGGGAACTACAGAAAGCCGGGTACTTTAAACACCTGGGGATTACTTCCCACCAGATTGATGTCGCTAAAATGGCGGCTGAGTCCAATCAGTTCGCTACCCTGATGTTCCCTTTTAATTTTATGGCTGTCGAAGCGGCTGATATCCTGCTGCCGGTCTGCCGTAAACTGGATATCGGCTTCATCGCCATGAAACCCCTGGCCGGAGGCATGGTCGACAACGCTGCTATCTGTTTTAAATATCTACTGGGATTTCCAGATGTGGTAATAATCCCCGGTATAGAAAAGAACTCTGAAATTGAAGAAATCCTGAAGATCGCCGGGGGGGCGCTCGAACTGACCGGCCCGGAACGCCGGGCCATGGCGCAAATTAAAGAGGACCTGGGACCTAATTTCTGCCACCGCTGTGACTACTGCCAGCCCTGTTCCGCCGGGATTCCCATCTCCAGTATGATGACGGCCAAAAGTTTCTATAAACGTCTGCCTCTGGAACGGTTTTTCTCCGAGATGGTGGGACCGATGATGGATAAAGCCAGGGGCTGCCTGCAGTGCGGACAATGCGAAGAGCGCTGTCCCTATCACCTGCCCATCCGCCGGATGATTTCCGAACAACTGGAGTGGTATGACGGATTAAAAAGAGATTGGGACCTCAGCAGGACTAAATAACAGTCTCAGTGGCAAGAGGATGTTGCGATGATAGATGAGACCGATATCAGCCGGGAAGCAAGCGCTTACTACGAACAACGCGCTGGAAAAGTCATTGAAAATCTGCGAAGGCGTCATATCAACGGGTTTTATGCTCAGAACCGCCAGGTCGCCCTGAACCTGGTTCTGGAGATGATACCCTCTGATGCGGTGGTAGCCCGAGGCGACGGTATTACTCTGGATCAGATAGGGCTGGTGCAGGCCTTGCAGGAACGTACCTCCAATACGCTGCTGGACCCCTTTGTCACGGATGATGAAGGCAACTGGCCTGCTCCGGAACTGCGTCTGCAGATGATGCGTGAGACCTTCTTTGCCGATATCCTGATTGCCGGCACCAATGCGGTAACTCTGGACGGGAAACTGGTCAATATCGACGGTGCAGGCAACCGGGTGGCAGCAATCATTTACGGTCCCTCTAAAGTGATACTGGTCGTCGGCGCCAACAAAATTGTCAAAGATACTGATGAAGCCCTGGCCAGGATCCATAATTTTTGCGCCCCGCTTAATGCCAAAAGACATATTCTGAAGCATCACAGTCCGGAACTGGCCGAACTGCCCTGCGTGAAAACCGGACAGTGCGCCGATTGCCGTGCCGACTGGAGAATTTGCAATTATACCGTTATCATCGAGGGTTCCATGCCAGCTCATCACGGGCGCATCAACGTCGTTATCGTGGGCGAAGAACTGGGCATTTAGGTCTGAGGCCTGATTGCAATTTTTAGCTTATAAAACGATGCTTAAATTGACTTCTCCGGCCTTTTCCCAGACCTTACGCTCCTCCTCATAAGGAGCTTTGACGAGACGGCTGTTTTCCGAGAGTATCATCACATTGCGGCCGGCTCCGTATTGAGGCCACTTGCCCAGGCTTTCAGTCGCGGGTTTTCCGCTTCTGGCGAAAGCGCTGAAGGCATCCTGTATTTGCCCGGACAAACGCACCGCCTCCGGCCCGCTGCCGTGAAATTTAGGCTCTAAATTACCGAAAATAAACCCGATTTCCAGGGTATGGCAGGCCCCCAGCGCTCCGCCCGCGCCAGGAGAGTTCCATTCAAACAGGTAGTTATAAGCGGGTGCACCGTTATAATGCTGGCTGGTGGTTATATACAGGGCTATTTGCCGGAACATCACATCGCTGTTGATGGCTGAATACAGTTCGGGCGGCGTCACCGCTGCCCCTCTGGCCTGTCTGCTTTTGCGGTAAGCCTCTATTATCAGGTCGACCTTTTCCGGTTGTATCGTCCGGGACAGCAGTCTGGCCAGTGCGCTCATATCCATTTTCTTGAAGGCGGGATCTACCAGAGAGAAAAACTTCTGCTCGTCCAGATTGCTGCCAGTCAGTACGGGAATCCGTGCGGCCTTTCCGGCAGCCAAAGCTTCCAGCGGCATCAGGGGAATTATTTTACCGTCAGCCACCGGCATAAAAGGCGTAGCTCCCAGTTCCGTTTCCTCACCCAGACGGTTCTGAATATCCAGAATCACCCTGGCCGGCAGCAGGCGCAATTTCATAAATTCAGAGGCTTTTATACCGGCCTTTTGCAGAAAGACCTCCGCTGTCCTGACTGCCCACTGTAAAGGCCGGGCGATCGAGCCGACCGGACTTTCGATGATTGCTTTATGGAAAAGACCCTGCGCGGCAGGCATCACCATCAGGCAGACAATGCTCATAGCCCCGGCTGATTCTCCAAAAACTGTGACGTTATCCGGGTTGCCCCCAAAGGCCGCAATATTCTCTTTGACCCATCTCAATGCGGCTGCCTGGTCCAGCAATCCTTCATTGCCGGTAGCCGGAATTTTGCCTCCGGTAATCTCTTTTAGATTAAGAAAACCCAGGGCGCCCAGACGGTAGTTTATGGTTACCACCACGACATCGCCGCGTTTAGCCAGCCCGCTGCCCTCCAGGGTGGGCATCGAACCGGAACCCATGGCAAAGGCTCCGCCGTGTATCCTCAGCAGCACCGGGCGTTTCTTCTTATCCGTTCCGGGGGTATAAATGTTCAAATACAGGCAGTCTTCGCTTTGCGACCCACCCTCGCCCGGCATTGGGGAGTTTTGCGGGGCTGCCGGAGCGTATTGCCTGGCAGCCCTGATGCCTTTCCAGGACTTTGCCGGCCGCGGCGCTTTCCAGCGCAGTTCCCCCACCGGCGGTGCGGCATAAGGCACTCCTCTGAAAATATAAACGCCGTTTTCAATCAGGCCTTCCAGTTGGCCCTGTCTGGTAGTTACGACTGGATTCGGCATTCCGTTCATATTTGCCTCCTGTCAGGATGATTCGCTAATACGTAAACAATGTGTCGCTTCAACCTGGCTATAGCTGGATAACCGTCACACCGTCCCCGCCTTCCTCTTTTTTGCCGGAACGGAATGACTGTACCAGCGGATGACCGGCCAGATAAGACCTGACTATTTGACGCACCGTGCCGGTCGCCACACCGTGTATAATTCTGACCTGCGGCAGATTGGCCAGACTGACCTCATTTAAATAACCGTCCAGCAGATACTCAACTTCATCAGCCCTGCGTCCGCGCAGGTCCAGCTCCAGTGAAGCCGTCCGCCTGGGCGTGTTGCTGGCATAATAACGGGCTATATTACCGGCCGCCGCTTTGGCCTTTTCCAGATTTTCCGGCGCGATTTTGACTTTGGAATTACCTATCTGGACTTCCAACTGCCCGTTGCTGTCCTCGGGACTGATAACCATGCCCTGGACTCCCATATTGCTGAGCCAGACTTTTTCTCCTACCTTGAATGCAATCTCTTCCGTATCCTGTTGCTGCCCGGCTGAAGGTTTCCAGTTTTTGCCCTTTAGCTGTTCTCTCATCGCCGACAGGGCTTTCTGCGCCTTCTCGAGTTTCTCCTTTGATTGCTGTTTCTTGAGTTCCAGCATGGCGTCCCTGATTTCGCGCTGCAGATCATCCCCGTCGCGCACCAGACGGGTACGGATTTCGCTTAAAATATTGGCTTCTTCCTCTTTGAACTTCTCTTTTTCCGCTTCGAGCTGACGGCGCAGAGTCTCTGCCGCCTGCCTGTTCTTTTCGATCTCTGCCTGGGACTCTTTCAGTTTCTGCTTTTCCTCATTCAAATCCGCCAGCAGTGTTTCAATTTCAACAGCGCTTTTACTCAGCCTGACACGGGCGCCCTCGATGATATTTTCCGGCACTCCCAGATGGGAAGCTATGGCCAGGGCATTGCTGCCGCCCGGGATTCCAACCGTCAGATGATAGGTCGGTGCCAGTGTTGCGGGGTTAAAGTCCAGTGAAGCATTACGCAGGCCGGGCGTGGCATGCGCGAAGGCTTTCAATTCACTGAAATGAGTGGTCGCCACCACAAAGGTGCCGGTCTGCACGAAATGGGACAGGATAGACTGCGCCAGAGCCGACCCTTCGGATGGGTCGGTGGCAGTTCCCAGTTCATCCAGTAATACCAGGCTGTTCCGGGTGGATTCTTTTAAAATCCGTACGATGTTGCCCATATGCCAGGAAAAGGTGGACAGGGTGGATTCTATGCTCTGCTCATCCCCGATATCGGCGAAAATCTCATCGAAGACCGGCAAACAGCTTTCATGCGCCACGGGAACAGGTAAACCGGCCTGAGCCATCAAGGCCAGCAAACCTACTGTTTTCAGCGCCACAGTCTTGCCGCCGGTATTCGGCCCGGTGATAACCAGTCCCCGGAAATCCCGGCCTATTTCGACATTCAAAGGCACCGGCTTCCCTTTCAATAAAGGATGCCGGGCATTGACCAGACGGATAACCCGCTCCGGAAGTACCGGATATTCAGGGTCCGCGGTCTTAATTCCGCTCAGGAGCGGCTCGACGGCATGGAAGCGTTCAGCGAATTTGGCTTTGGCGAAGTTGAGATCTATCTCAGCCGCCAGTTTCAAATCCAGGTCGATAGTCGTCGCTGCGGATCCTACCGCCGCGCTTAATGAGCTCAAAATACGTTCTATTTCATGCTGTTCCTCGATGACCAGTTCTCTCAGTTCGTTGCCCAGATCGATGGTGACCAGCGGTTCCACAAAAGCTGTCGCTCCGGTATTGGAGATGTCGTGCACAATCCCCCGCATCTCCCTGCGCATTTCCACTTTGACCGGAATAACATAGCGTCCGTCGCGTTCGGTTACCAGGGGTTCCTGTATATATTTGGCAGTATCTGCCGACTTGATAACGGAATCCAGGCGGCTCAATATCTGCGCTCTTTTTTCCCTGAGCATCCGGCGGATTTCGCCCAACCTTTCAGAAGCCGAGTCCAATAATTCGGCATTGGGCGTAATACAGCGTCCGATCTCTTTCTCAAGACCCTGCAGCGGCTCTATTTTACGATTTATAGCTGCCAGCAGAGGGGCCTGGTCGGCCAGCCTGCTCAATTTATTATGCAAAAACCGTATGGCAGTCAGGGTGCGCTGGATATCCACTATCGCCTGTAATTCCAGCGTTTTGCCGCGGGCAGCCAGGTTTATCGCTTCCCGGATATCGAATATCCCGCCGATGGAGATATCAGGCTCGATAGACAGCAGATGCCGGGCTTCAGCCGAAAGCTTCAGAAGCGCCAGAATTGCCTCACTGTCGTTCAGGGGCCGGATATTTTCAGCCATTTCACGGCTCACCGGAAAAGCGGTATAGCCGGCGATTATCTCCCGCACACGCGGGAATTCCAGCATTTCCAGACTTTTTTCTTGCATCTTGGCTCCTCAGTGATAAATGTATCAAATGGCAGTCTTTTTGTCACTTATATTTGCCTGCCCCCGGTTTAGAGTAAAAACAGCAGAATAATAGCGCCCGCCCTGTATCTCACCTCCTTGTAATTACCCTTATTCAGGTGTATACTATCAGGAGTTATTTATTGGAGTTAAATAAAGTAGTGAATATCAGCATTGAACTAGCGGACGACCTGGCCGGACAACTGGATACTCTGGCTCGTCAAGAGGGCATCTCACGGACTGCACTGGTATCTCAAATCATTCTCAAATACCTGATGGAACACCCTGACTACCGCAGCCGGGCAGTCCGACCTGACGGCGTCAGAGAAGCGGCCTCTACCTGGAGCTTAGCCGCCGCACAGTCTGCCTCCGGACGGAGCAGAGGTTCTACTGCGGTTAAAATCAATGTCTCAATCCCCGGTCATATCCTGAAGCTGCTTGATGACAAAGCCAAAGAGGTTAAAGCCTCCCGCAGCGGTCTGCTGGTTGATTATTTCTTGCGCGGCTTGCAGACGGACGCCGAAGAAAAAGCCCTCCGCCAACGTCTGGAAGCCTTGCAATCCATCCGTAATTTGTCAGCCGGTCTGGGGGACTGGGACGGCACTGCGGAGGTCTTGAAATGGCGCAGCCTGCATTAGTCCTGGATGCTTCGGTCGCCGTCAAATGGTTCCTGACCGGAGAGTCCAGCGGAGTGCCTCAAGCTCTGGATATCCTGAACGGACTGGTATTACGCCAGCTTTTAGTCCTGGCTCCCGACTTGATCTGTTACGAGGTTCTGAATGCACTGACCTGTAAGAAGTCACTATCGGCTGAACAGCTGAAAATCGCCGCCGACAGCCTGTATTCAGTTGGAATGCAGATCATACCATTCGGCAGAGC
This sequence comes from Dehalococcoidales bacterium, assembly GCA_034429955.1. Classification (GTDB taxonomy): domain Bacteria; phylum Chloroflexota; class Dehalococcoidia; order Dehalococcoidales; family UBA3254; genus DATIKD01. The sequence continues at coordinate 1,032 of DAOUFH010000181.1, read as the reverse complement.
ACTTATGCTGGAATCCGTCCGCCTGGCCAGTCAGAACAATATCACCGTTTACGATGCCTGTTACGCGGCCCTGGCCGTCCAAAACCACTGTGCCCTGATTACCGCCAATCCCAGACACCAAAATCACGGCCTGAATTGCCAGGTAATTCCCCTGGAAAAATGGCACTAATTGGATACGGGTAAGCTGGAGCATTATCCGTTCAGGTTAAATACACCTGATTATCCTCCTTGAAGAATTACTCAAGTCTGGATTGACAGCCCCGCCAAATTTATGTTAAGATATTTAAAATAGTGTAAAAGCTGTGAAAGAGACGAGTAGATTCCCAGCGGAACTCAGAGAGCCGGAGTTGGTGTGAACCGGCGTTAGCGCAGGAATTGAATGGACTCCCGAGCTGCCCAACGAAAGGGAAACCGATTAGTCCAGGGCCGGAGTGAGCACCGTTAACAGAGCTCAGGATATAATTCCGTCGAACCGGGACGTATCTGAATGAGATGACTGATTTTTGTTTTATATCTGTGATCAGTTAATTAGGGTGGTACCGCGAAGTTGAACCTTTCGCCCCTATCGGGCGAAAGGTTTTTTTATTGTCAAAAAACAGGGAGAGTAACTATGTATTATCCATCGCTGGCTGAAATCAAAAACAGGTCTAACCAGGGTAATTCCATTCCGGTCTGCCGGGAAGTAGTAGCAGACCTGGAAACACCTGTCTCTGCTTTTCTGAAGATCAAGCGCGCCGGACCGGCTTTTCTGCTGGAAAGCATTGAGGGCGGGCAGCATCTGGCCCGTTACAGCTTCATCGGCGCCGACCCTTATAAAATTCTCAAAGTAGGTCAGGATGAAAGCATCGACCCGCTCCCGCTGTTGGAAAAGGAAATCCAACGTTTCCAGGTAGCACAGGTCGAGGGCTTGCCCCGCTTCCTGGGCGGAGCGGTAGGCTACCTGGGTTATGAGACCGCTGCCAGATTTGAAAAATTGCCCGTACCGGAGAAAGACGAGCTGGAACTCCCGCTCGCCCTGTTTATGTTTGTCGA
>DAOUFH010000180.1:0-30306 GCA_034429955.1 Dehalococcoidales bacterium | reverse complement strand
CGCTACCGAACAGGTCTCGGCCTCCGCTCAGGAAATGAGCGCACAGGTCGAGGAAATCGTGGCCTCCGCCCAGACTCTTAAGGAAATGGCCGCCTCTCTCAAGCAGTCCATCTCTATATTCAAGGTCGATGACACTCCTGATTCAACCGAGCCGGTAGCCGGGCCGGATGATCCGCAAACCGGTTCTCAGGTAGATAACAGTTTGGATGAAACTGAAGTTCAGGCACATGATAGAACTGCCAGAATTGAATATGAGCCTACTTCAGAAACCGGTTCGACTTACCTCTATTCACTGGAGAACGCACAGCCGGATCCACTCGATACAGAAGTACCCAGACCTTATTAATTATTACGATTCCTTATTATATCAAGAGAGCGTTCCAAGGAACGCTCTCTTTTTTAGGCCCGGCCGGCGTTGTGATTGAGACTCTGCCGGTGGGTGCCTTTTTTGAATATCTTGCCCGACCCGGCGGTAAGAGATGAGCTAATCAATAACCGGGAGCCGGTATTATCCTGCCATCATAGCCGATCCTGATTATTTCCTCATTTGCACAGAAGTAACCTTTTTATTGCCTCAATGCATCCTGCCATAAGAAAGAAGCTCCCTGTCGGCGCAGCAGGGAGCTTCTTTCTTATTCTTATGTAAAATAGGCTTATTCAGCCTTATCGGGAAGTTTATCTATCGGCAGGCTGAAGCTGAATCGGGAACCCTGTCCCAAGCGGCTCTCCGCCCAGATTTTACCGCCGTGATTTTCGATTATACCGCGGCAGATGGAAAGCCCCAGACCGAATCCCTTGCGTTTATCACTATGGTTGGCATGCCGGTAAAAGCGTTCGAAGACCTTATTCAGTGAGTCTTCCGGAATGCCCAAACCCTGGTCGCTGACATGTACCAGCAGACGGTCATCCTGCTTTTCAACTGCCAGTTTTATCTCGGTACCTTCAGCTGAATACTTGACCGCATTTTCAACCAGGTTGGTAATAACCTCTCCGATACGGGGTCCGTCCACCAGCACCGGCGGTAGTATATCGTCCACAAACAGACGAAAATTATGCTTGATGGCGATACTGTATAATCTGTCTTTAATGCCGTCAATAATATCAGCTATGTCATACCATTCTTTGCGGGCTTTATAAGCACCGGCTTCGATGCGCGACATCAGCAGTAAATCATCGATGAGATGGCTCAACCTGTCGGCTTCGCTGTCGATGGTCTGAATAAAACTGGTACGGGTCTCTTCATCGAACGAGATATCGGGTTGCAGCAGACTGGAGGCGAAACCTTTAATCGCAGCCAGAGGCGTGCGCAGTTCATGTGATACGTTGGCCAGCAGTTCCGTGCGCATTGTATCCAGTTCTTGCAGAGCCCTGGCTTTAGAGGCTTCCTCAAAGAGATGCACATTTTTAATCGCATAGGCCATTTCTCTGGCTATGGCCTTAAAAAGGTTGACCTCGAGCGGGCTGAAGAAATGTTTGGTCAGGGTGGCTACCAGCATGAGCCCTTCAGGGTCGTTCGAAGTGCTGACCGGGACAGCCAGCAGAGAACGGTACTTTTGTTGCTGGAGCACAGTATTCACGGCATCTCCGTTATTTCTGATCTGATTTATGATTACCGGCTCATTCTTCAATAAGGCATCTCTTAATTCGCCGATGCTGAAATCGGTTGATTGCAGGACAGCGGCGATGCGTTCGTTGAAACCGTAATAACCATTAAGATTTTTCTGCTGGTCGTCAAGCACCCTGAAGTAACAGCCGTCCACAGCCAGCATTCTGGACATGATATCCATCGCCGAACTGACTATCTGGTTAAAGTCAATTGAGCCGGTTACAGCCTGGCTCACCGCCAGCAGGATATTCAGGTCCCGGTTCCTCTGCTCCAGTTCCCGTAATAAACGCCGGTTTTCCATCAATAAACGGTGCTTCTCCAAACCACGGCCTATCGATGATAGCAATTTATCGGGTTTGATGGGTTTTTCCAGATAGGCGAAAACCCCCAGGTTCAGAGATTGTACTGAGTTCTCAATTGAGGAATAGCCCGTCAGGATAATGGAAATAATATCCGGCTGAATCCGATTGATAGCCGTCAACAGGTCTATGCCGCTCATGTCCGGCAACTGCATATCCAATACCACCAGACTGTAATAGTTGTCCTGGATTTCCTGGAGAGCCGTCGCAGCATCAGCCGCCGTCCCTACACTGTAGCCACGGGACTGTATAATCTCACGGGCCACCTTGAGAAAGGCGCTGTCATCATCCACCAGCAGTATTTTTTCATTGTATAGGACTGTAATTTCGGTCTGTTCCATAGCCGGCCTCTTCCCTTGATGTGTTATATGGACTGGCTGACCAGATCCCGCACCTCATTCAATTTAAAGGGTTTATAAAGGCAGGTAATTACACCTTTATCTCTGGCCGAATCGACCAGTTCCCCCACTTCCTCCCGGTAACCGGTCATCATTACAATCAACATATCGGGTCTGATTTCTTTCAATTTTATCGATGTTTCCAGTCCGTTCATCATCTGCATTTTTACATCCACGAAAGCGATGTGTATCAGACGTTCCCTGGCGATCCTGAGAGCATCTTCACCGTTAACCGCGGTAATCACACGGTAATTGCTCAGTTCCAGCATATGCGCCATGGTGAAGCGGAAGTCATCATCATCATCCACAATCAATATCGAGGGATCCTGGGTCACTTCGCCTATCATCTCCATCAGTTTGGAGATATTTACCGGTTTGTAAAGTGTACCGCAGGCGCCTTCGCGCCTCACGTCCTGCAGCTGATTTTCATCACAGTAAGCCGTCATCAAGATTACCTTGGCCTTCGGATCATACTCTCGCATTTTGTGCAAAGCATCGATACCGTTTAACTGCGGCATAATTACGTCCATCAGTACCACATCGAAATGACGCTCTGTAAATTTTTCAATTGCCTGCAGTCCGTCTTCGGCTGTTTCCACCAAATAGCCCTTTCTCTTCAAAATTAATGAGAAAGTGTTGAGAAGGTCTTTGTTGTCATCTACAACAAGTATACTGGCTTGCGATTTCATTCTGAGTAGCCTCCTGTTTCGTTAAAGGTAATTTTAAGGTAAAGGTAGAGCCCTGTCCGACCGCGCTTTCCACCAGTATTTCGCCCTGGTTCTGGTCTATCATGCGTTTGCAGATCGCCAGTCCCAGACCAATACCCTTGGTCTTGGTCGTGAACAGCGGTTCAAATATTTTAGACAGGTTTTCCGGTGCAATACCGCAGCCGTTATCGCTAATCTTGATCCAGCCCCAATTTTCATCGATACCGGTAGCTATTTGCAGTTCTCCCTGCGAGCCGACCGATTGAATGGCATTATTGATAATGTTGGTCACAGCCCTTCCAACCTGTTCCGGGTCGACAAATAACTGTCCTTCATTTTCGCAAAGGGATACTTGTACTTTTACTTTTTCCGGCACGGATGCCCAGGCTAGGCGGTCACGCACCATGCTGTTAAGATTTACAATATTTCTGACAGGCGGTTTCACTCGCGTATAGTCCAGTAACTCTCCCACTATCTTGTCGGAGATATCCACCTGGATGTCCAGCAACTTCAGGCTCTCTTCTATTTCCGGAGTGGAACGCCCTTCCAGGCTCATGTTAATCAAATAGGCGCAATTACGGATGACATTAAGCGGGTTGCGCAGTTCGTGTCCCACCCCGGAGGCCAGCTCACCCACTGCCGCCAGTCTTTCCGAACGAACCAGCTTTTCCTGGGCCTGCTCCAGTTCTCTGGTACGTTTTTCGACCATCATCTCAAGCTGCTCATAATAGACTTCCAACGATTGTTCAAGCTCAATATTATGTATAGCTCCGGCGATTCTTTCAGCCAGGGTTTTGATAAAATGGTTGGATTTCTTGTCCCACTGGTAAAGCGAGGGATAGGCCACATCCAGGCTCCCCGCCACTTCGCCGGCGATAATAATAGGCTCGCTGAGCCGGTTTCTATCTTGCAACTGTTCCTCTCTGCCGTAATTTTTATCCCGCAGTGTAATTCCGACCTGTACTTCGCCCTTGCTGTTCAGGTTTTGCGGAATAATTCTGATTATCTTTTCAATAAATTGGTCGAGCGTGTCGGTTTTCTCAGTGGATTTGCCGATTTCATACAGGCATTTCAGTTCGCTCATACTGCGGCGGCGCTGTTCGTCGCTCTTTTGCAGCATAGCCACCACTGCGCCCACCGCACTGAGGATCAAGACAAAAGAGGTCGGACGGAAAAGAGTTCCAGGCTGGTCCGTGATGAAAAAGGAATAGGGCAGAAAGACCAGCGCTGAAGCCAAGGCCACTGCAGTGGCTTTCATAACACCGATCGAATAGGCGGCATAAACTACAGGCACGAAGAAGGCTATCGCAAAAAAGTCCAGCCCGTAGAAATTATGCAACGCGTTCAGGGTGTTCTCGTCCAGGATACCGCCCCCCAGGCCTATAATGGCCGGAAGATAATACACCAGCGTACAAACCAGAAACATAATGCCGATTGTCAGCCAGTGCCGGTCTTGCCGGACTATCTTTCCAATATTTTGCTTGCGCATAATTTGCCTCCGCTTTACCAGGGTCTCTATTTTTTCTTTTCGGGCCACCAGCCGTACCAGCGTTCATGTCCGCAGTTGGTACAGCGATATTGCACGGCCACATGCCCTTTGTCATTGCATTTATCACAGGAGAAAGTAGCCCTTGCGCCGTATCCGGGTGTGCCCTTCAGGTTGGTTACTATTTTTTTCATCTCATCCGATAATAACTGGACTTTCTGTACCAGCCCGGCAGAGTCCTGATGTCCCTCTCCTCTGTTTTCCAGTTCAGCCAGTTTTTTCTCCAGTGCATCCATGCGCTTGACAGCCTGACTCATGTTACTCAATTGCCTGGTCAATTCCTCGATTTTAGAATTGAGGGCCTCTATCACATCGCTCTTCACTTCAGGAGCCGGCGCAGCGGCAGGAATTGCTGGCGGAGCCGCCACTTTCTTCGGGGCGCCGCCGGATATCGTTTCAATAGGCAGTGCAGACGGTTTGGGCTCAGCCGGTGCAGGTGCAGGCCTGGCTGCCGGCGGAGTTGCCTGAGCCGCTGCAGGTGCCGGTTTAGGCGCAGAAGCCGCAGCCGGATTCTCCGGCTTTGTAGCAGCCGGTTTTGCCGGTTCGTTCTGGGTGAGTGATGCTACCAGTGCATCAACATCCGCCTGTGATAATAGTTGATCGGCCATATGCCACTCCTGCTTTTAGGCTCTCCCTTTCCCGTGATTAGTAATCCAGTATCTCCGCAATCGTCAAATGTTGATTTTCAGGCTTGCTCAGGTCTACGTTAAAAGGTTTCTGCACCTCCGACATATCTCTGCGATAGCAAATTCTGACATTGGGCCGGCCTATATAACCTATATTCGGGTCGGTCACAATCCCTATTTCGCCGTTATTCAGCCTGACTGATACGCCCTTATGATAAAAAGGTACATTGCGCATAAAAAGCTGTACATAGTCGGGGTCGAACAGCTCACCGCTGTAAGCTGAAATATACTCAGCCGCCTCCGGCGGCGTATAGGCCTTCTGGTTGCGGTGATTTGAAATCAAAGAATGATAGCTGCGCGCTATGGCAATAATCCTGGCATAGGCGCTTATCTGCTTGCCCTTCAGTTTATTGGGATAACCGCTGCCGTTCCAATATTCATGATGCTGCGCTACCGCATCGATTATCTTGGGATCGAGTTCTCTCTGCTGTTTCAGCAGCTGGACCCCGGTCTCGACATGCTTTCTGAATTCAGCCGAAGCGTCTTGCTGTTCCGGATCGAGCGTGGTCAGCACACCCTGCGATACGCTGACATAGCCGATATTTTGTAATAAGGCCGCCATCCCCAATTGGGTCAGCTCATTCCTGTTCAAGCCCGCTTTCTTACCCAGCAATATCGAAAGACTGGCTGTTTTCACCGGATGGATAAAATCATAATTGCCCAGAGAGTTGCAGCCTTCGATGTTGATCTCTCCCAGGAAAACTGAAAAGAAGTCCTGGATGATCTCTTTAACCACTCTGTCAATCGAGCTGATATCCAGTTTGATATGCTCGATCAGCTTGCCGCGGTTAGAGTCCATGATTTTATGCAGCAGCCGTATGGCATGAGCTTCGGTCTCCTCTGAAATCAGAGGCACGATAATAACATCATCGACTCTGCCGTCCTGAATGATGATTTCCTTAACTTCCAGCCTCGGCAACACCGGTAGATGAATCGCATCCAGCACCGTTCCGGTATCCAGTATCAAAGTGCCTGCGCCGTCATATATCGCTCTGGCCAGAATCATCCCTATTTGAGCGTTTTCAACCGCCAATCTTCTCATTTTCTTACCTCACTGATTTCTTGGAGGGTTTTTACCCTGTTTTTATCGATTTCTGCTTTTTTATAGAAAGAGGGTGAAAGCATGCTATAGCCTTGCTGTGCCGGTTTCAGGACAACTTCGCTTCCGCCCAGAAATAAAATACCGTTGGGTTTTAGAGAGTCCCGGAATTTGATATACAGGCTATCTCTAACGGACTCTGAAAAATATATAATGACATTCCGGCAAATAATGAGGTCGAAATTCTGTTCGAAGGGATCATTCAGCAGATTATGGTGTTTAAAGATAATCCTGCTTTTGATATTATCTGCCACCATATAGCTGCTATTTTGCAGCGTAAAATATTTTTCCAGAATCTTTTTTTCGACGTTTCTGATATCGTAAGGAATATACGGACCGCCGTTTCTGGCCTGTTTAAGGGCGCTCTCATCGATATCGGTAGCAACGATGCGGTGCTGCACGCCGGGAGTCAGTTCATCCAGTATCATAGCCAGGGAATAAGGCTCCTGCCCGCAAGAGCAGGCCGCGCTCCAGATATTCAGCCGGCGTGAATCGGCCAGCAGGGCCGGTAAGATGCTTTTTCTGAGATTATTAAAGTGGACCGCATCTCTGAAAAATTCGGAGACATTGATCGCCATATAGTCCAATATCTCGCGCTGTTTCTCCCTGTTTTGCTCCAGCATATTACAGAAAGCCGCCACCGAGGGATAATTCTGTTTGGCTACATAGGCATCCAGTCTTCTGCGCATCTGCTGAGCCTTATAGCTGTTGATATCCAGATTGGTCAGCTTCAATATCTTGTTCTTTAACAGGCTATATTCTTGATCGTTCACCTGCAACTCCTTGAGGATATGTCTTTAGGGTCTCTACTATCTGGCCGGCGATCTCATTAACCGGCAGAATTTTATCCGCACAGCCTACGTCGGCGACACTCTTCGGCATACCGTAAACCACGCAGGTGGACTCATCCTGTACCAGGACTTTACCTCCGGCCTGTTTGATATGCTGTGCGCCTATGGTACCGTCACTGCCCATACCGGTCAGGACCACCCCCAGTACCGCTCCGCCGAACACTTCCACTGCAGACTGCATGGTGACATTGACTGAAGGCCGCACCCCGCAGACAGGCGCCGTACTGGTCAGACCCAGTATGCCGCTTTTATCGAGCACCATATGATATCCGCCTCTGGCCACATAGCACATACCCTGGTATAACCTGTCTCCGGTTGACACCTCTTTGACGCCTATTTTGGATAACTGTCCGAGGCGGTTCGCCAGTGAATGCGTAAAACCGGGCGGCATATGCTGTACTACCAGCACCGCAGCCGGAATATCCGCCGGCAGACAGGGGATAACTGAATAAAGCGCTTTGGGACCGCCGGTAGATGACCCTATCACTACCAGCAGTTTGGGTGGCTGACCGGACACCTCTTTACGGACCGGCGGTTCATTTTCACCTGCCCTCTGTTCGATAACAGGCGTTATTGTCCTGCGTATATCGACCCTGGCCGCAGCCACAATCTTGGCTTTCAGACTTTCAGCCGAGCCATCATCACCTATCGGATTAGCCAGCGAGTTCTTAAGGAAGAAGTCCACCGCGCCGTATTCCAGTGCACGCAGCGTCGTTTCCGTCCCTTCACCGGTCAAACTGCTTATCATGATTACCGGAGTGGGACATTCCGCCATTATGCGCTTTAGCGTCTCCAGTCCGTTCAATTTCGGCATTTCGACATCCATCGTTATCACATCAGGCTTGAGCTGCTTAACCTTGGCGATAGCATCAATCCCGTTGCGGGCATAATCAACCACGCTGATACCGCCCAGGTTTATCAACTCTCGTGCTATTGCCATTCTGGCAAAGGCCGAATCATCTACAACTAAAACTTTAATCTCATCCGCCATAGCGAGCTTCCTGCCGTATTATTGCGCTTTATCTCCTAGGTAGTAATCTTTTTCACGGCCGCCAGTACCCTGTCCGCATTAAAAGGCTTGACCACAAAATCTTTGGCTCCCGATTTAAGAGCTTCGATTACCAGGGATTGCTGCCCCATGGCCGTTACCATCGAAACTCTGGCTCCAGGGTCTATTTCCATCAGCTTTTTCAGGGTTTCTATGCCGTCCATGTCGGGCATGGTGATATCCATCAATACCCCATCCGGTTTGCATTGTTGATATTTTTGCACTGCTTCGACTCCGTTGCCGGCTTCCACCGTATCATAACCGTTGTCCTGCAGCAGTTTAGTACAGCGCATTCTCATAAAAGCTGCATCGTCTACTACCAGTATTCTTGCCATATAAATTTCACCCCTTCAGGATAAGTTATAATTCTAAACTGACTCCGTTAACCGATTTGACCGTTACACGGCCTGTATCGAGAAAGAATTGCACCGTGCGGCCGAATCCGCCTCCCAGGTCCTCGCCCGCTATCGGGATCCGCAGTTTTGACAACGCGGTCTTTATTTCAGCGATGTTGCGCTGTCCGATATCCAGATGGCTGTTACCCGGAATGTTCAGCATCCTGGCTCCGCCGGTGATTTTGACAATCAGGTCCTCTTTGGTAGAGCCCTGTTTCAGCAAGCGCTGGATCAACAGAGGAGCACCGTCATCGACATATTTAACCTCCGGAAACCCGGTCTGCTGCTTTGAGCAGCGGGTCGGCAATAACATATGCGCCATACCGCCTGTTTTCTTGACGGGATCGAAAACACACATGGCGATACAGGAACCCAGTCCGATACAGGTGAGTACCACAGAACTGTCGCGGGTTACCGCCAGCTCACCCATGCCTACATTTATTGACCTTTCACTAGTTACTAACATCCGTATTCCTTTTTACTGCGTTATTTAGAATCAGCATGCACAATAAAGGAAGGTAATACCAGGAACCTGCCTTCGATCTCCTGTCCGGTACAACTGAACAAGAGTTTGATTACAAACAGCGACTCGTTCTGGTCGAAGGCTTCAGCCAGTACCGAATCGATCAGGGCTCCGGCCATATCCTCCACCACTGCCGGAGGAGAAGGCATCAGACGCAGTCCGACGCAATCGGCCACGCCGTTCAGGAAAAAGGTGCCCACTATGTTACCCATCTCTCCCAGCACCGAGCGCTCCATTTCACCCAGGCTCTGGGTGGTTCCCGCCGGTATGCCCATTGCCATATCCACCAGTTCAAAAGCGGTGCTCGGCTGGAAGGCCAGCAAAATATGTCCGCTGGTATTACCGGTAAACAGCAGGTATACCCCCACCACTCTGTCGTCTGACTTGCCGATCAGATTGGTGGCATTGCGCAGTGAGACCTCTTCAATGTTCAAAGCGCTTATTTTAAAATCGCGATTGACCATCTGAGACAGTCCGGATACGGCTGTCGTACTGCCTACTTTAGCCAGTTTGGTCCAGTTTGCCAGGTTAAATTCTTGAGAATCTCCAGTCACCATGGTTAACCTCCTAATTGATATAAAATATTTTTTAATCCTCTTTTACCAGGGTTGCGGTATCCAGAATCAGGGCCACTTGTCCGTCGCCCATAATCGTGGCTCCCGAGATACCTTTTAAACTGCCGATAAACTTACCCAGCGGTTTTACGACGCTCTCCTGGGGCTCCAGTACCGCATCTACGATCAACCCCGATTGTTTATCACCCACTTTGATGACGACGATGTTAATCCCTTCGGACTCCCCGCCTGGATTATTTTCAGCCATAAAGCGTTCGTTCAACCTTACCAGCGGAATCACATTATCTCTCAGACGGATGACCTCGCGTCCCATCACCAACTGCACCTGGCTGGTTTCCAGCTTGAGAATCTCCACAATAGCTGAAATGGGTATTACATATATCAAACCACCTGAAGAGACCAGGATGCCGTCAATCGTGGCCAGAGTCAGGGGCAACCGGATTTTGATGCAGGTGCCCTGTTTCAATTTGCTGTCTATTGTGATTGACCCGCCCACATTCGATATATTGGTTTTAACGACATCCATGCCCACACCGCGGCCGGAGACTTCGGTGACTTTATCTGCGGTTGACAGTCCATTGGAAAATATCAGGTTCTGGGCCTCAGCCTGAGATAAGCGGGCCGCGGCCTCCGCCGAAATAAATCCTTTGTTGATAGCTGCTCTTTTCACTTTTTCAGTATCGATGCCGCCGCCGTCATCGGTAATACTCACGATAATATGACTTTGCTCATGATAAGCTGCCAGTTTGATAGTGCCGGTCTCAGGTTTATTGGCCTTTTTCCGCACTTCAGGCATTTCGATGCCGTGGTCTACTGAATTTCTGATAAGGTGCAGCAAAGGATCCCGGATTTGTTCGATTATGCTTCTATCCAGTTCGGTCTCCTGACCTTCGATAGTAAAATCAATTTTCTTACCAGCTTTTTGGGCCAGGTCCCGGACCAGTCTGGGAAAGCCGTTCAAGATGGTACCTATACCCTGCATTCTGGCCCGTAGTATATTTTCCTGGAGGTCTGAAACCAGTTTAACCATATGATTGGAGGTATCCCCCAGGTTGCCTATAATTTCATCCTCTTCATATTTGATTTCCAGTTGCCGGCTGATGCGCTTGATACGGTTGCGGTCGATCACCATCTCACCCACCAGGTTCATCAGATTATCCAGCAGTTTGACATCCACTCTGACTGTTTCCGAAGTCTGAGCGGGCTTCTTGATGTTCTGAGTAGCGCTTCCAGAGCCCTCCGCAGCCGTTTTGTTCTGTTCTGCGGTAGCTGTTTCAACCGCAGCTGTGCTCTGGCTACCGTTGATTGCAATTTCCACCACATCCTGGACCGTGCCGATAGCCATTTTGACTGACTCACTGTCCTGTGATGAAGCCAGAATAACCGACATCTCGGCTGAGACTTTACCCGCTTCTATATCTTCTTTAGAGGGTACACAGCTAAGAATTTCGCCCATATTAGCCAGTTCGGTATAAATCTGGTATTGTCTGACTGACAGCCAGCCGCTGTTCTTATCCAGTTTGATGTCGATTTTATGACAGACCAGACCCTTTTCCTGGGCGGCCTCGATCTTGGTCTGGACAGTCTGACTGCCTACGGCATTACTTTTTGCACCCGACACCGGCTCCGCTCCCTGGCCGGCTGAAATTTTTTCCAGCGCCGCCGTCACCTTATCGATATCCACCACGCTGTTATCATCGGAGACCAGAGCCTCCCTCAGCGCCTTCAGCGTATCCAGTCCGTTTAGCAGAGCGTTGGTGATATCTGTGGTGATATTCAATTTGCCGCTGCGCAGCAAGTCCAGCACCGTCTCCATGGCATGGGCTACTTTGGACATCTTCTCATAACCCAGCATGGCGGACGAACCTTTGAGAGTATGCGCCGCTCTGAAAATCTCCTGGATGATCTCAGGTTTAACGCCCGATCGTTCCATCAAAACCAGGTCTTCATCCAGCAGTTTTATCTCTTCATCGGTTTCTTCCAGAAATACGTTTAACTCTTCTTTTGTAATATCATTCGCTAGGTCCATAGCTGCCTCTCCTGTGTAATTTTCAAATTCAGTTGGTTTCCCGCTGCCGGTGTGACAGGCGTCTGGTCAAGGCAATCACTGCCAGAATACCGGTTATGGTTATCATGGCACATAGCAGAGCCATCTCGAACAGTTGCCTGCCCTGGATTGCCATCAACTGTTCCGGTAATAACGCAGTGCCGTAAATTTGGCCGTCACTGGCATTGACCGGGATAAGGTGCAGTTTCACACATACAACGCCGAATATGGTGGGCAGTAAAATCGCCGGCACGGTCAGTATCATTTTTAACTTTTGCCATCGCTTGTTCATTTTTCCACTCTTCACTTTGCTGTATTAAGGCTAACGGTTTTGATTTTGAATAAATTCATTCATTAAATTTTTAACTTCTTCGGCTTCGCTGGTTACTTCTTCCATTGAGATATCCGGTAACTCCTTGATCAGCTTCTCCAAAGGCGTTTCCTCGACGATCGCCGAATTACCGAACAGCTCTGAAAACAGATTGCCTTTTTTATCTCCTTCCCCTTCTTTAGGGGCTTCTTCGGCTTTGGGTGCTGTTTCCGCAGTCGATTCCGGTTTTTCAGCCGACATAGCATCGGCGGGTTTTTCTTCCGCAGAAGGTTGGCTTTCCTCCGGCGCCGGACCCGGTATTGCCTCCTGGCCGGCTGCTTCTGCTTTGGTTTCATTTACCGGCGCAGCCGCTTCTGCGTGCTGCCCGGTTGACTCAGTCTGGATGGATTGATTTAAGACAGGCTCTGTTTCCTCTGCTTTCTCTCCTTCCTTCTCGACCTTAACCAGCAGGCTGTCCGCCACTTCATCCGGTATCTGGCTGACAGGTGCCGCCGGCAGTTCAGCAGCCTCACGGCTCTCGGCTTCTTCATTCAAAGCACTGGCCGGCACTACTATTCTGCCCGGCACGTCCTTAGTCTCAACGGACTCTTTCTCGTTTCTGGCTTTAGCCGATTTGTCTACCACTTTTACCGGCGGCGCAGCCGCCGTTTTTTTGACTTCAGCTTTGACGTTCTCGGTTTTGGTACTTTCAATTTTGGTTTCAGTTGTTTCTTTTTTCTTTCTAAACAGGAACATCTTGGATTCCTCGCAGCAGATGGCTGCTATTTGAAATAACCTTCTCTATAAGCCTTCGATAACACTGCGTACAATTCAAAGAAACCGGTAATTTTTTGTTCCTGGATACGTTTCAAAACCTCGGCCCTCTGTTTCAGCAGTGAATAAATCTGGTTGCGTTTTTCATAAGGGATGCCTCTTCTGGAAGCCACTTTTTCCTCCAGCAGATATGACTGGCTGACGCCCCTGGCATCAAAACTGTCATCAATAGGTTTCCAGCGGAACACCTCCATGAAAGAAAAGGCATCGTTGATCGAGTCATAACCCACAATTTCGTTGATGCTGGTCACCCGCCTGGCCAGTGAGCCGTTAGGCAGGCGGACCTGCTGGGCAATCACCACCAGGTTCAGATTATCCACATAGGATTTGGGAATATTAATCGGGTTACCGGTAAGACGCTGGATGAGCTTGGTAACGGTTGAAGCGTGGAAAGTGCTCATACAGGCGTGGCCGGTCTGCATGGCCTGGAAGGCGATGGCGCCTTCCGCGCCGCGGATTTCACCGATGATAATATAGTTGGGTCTTTGTCTCAGAGCAGCCCGCAGCAAATCGAACATCGTGACACCGGAGGCTTCCGCATTCTTGCCGCCCTCACGGGTGCAGCCGCGTATCCAGTTGGGATGCGGGACCTGCAATTCCGGGGTATCCTCGATGCTGACGATTTTAGACTCCGGTGAGATAAAGGTGGTCAGAGCGTTCATCAGCGTCGTTTTACCTGAAGCGGTCTCACCGGAGATAAAGCAATTCATATTTTCCTGGAACATGATCGAAAGATAAGCCGCCATCTCAAAACTCAATGAGCCGAAGCCCACCAGTTCCAGGATACTTATCGGGGTGCCCGAGAATTTACGGATGGTGAAGTTGCTGCCCCGTTTTGATACGTCCGAACCGTAGACCAGATTGATACGTGAGCCGTCCAGCAAAGTGGCATCGACCACCGGATTGCGGAAGGTCACCGGATGTTTGATGCTGTCGGCCAGTTGGACCACATATTTATCCAGCTGGTCTTCAGAATCGAAATTGATGCCTGTTCTTAACCCGCCGAATATCTTGTGTTCGACGAAGACGCTGCCCACGCCGGAACAGGAAATATCCTCGATATTGGAGTCCCTGATCACCGGCTCCAGCACACCCATACCCAGCAGTTTACGCTTCAAAGCATAGCGCAGCGCCCGATATTGAATCGGACTGACCGTCAGTTTCTCTCCGCCGCCCTTTCTGTTGAGCATGGCCACCAGGCTGCGGCCCTTCGGTTTGCCTGAGGATTTTTTCTCCTCGCTGTGTTCCTTATCGCTCTGTGAGGCGGGATGGAGGCGTTTTCCGGTACCGTCATCCACTACTACCAGCCGGTCGACGATGTTCAATATCACGTTCAGACGTCCGACGTTATCATCCACAGTGGCCAACTCTTCAACATAGTTGACCAGTTGTTTTTCGATTTTGTCCATCAGGCTGTCGACATTTCCGAACATACACGGCTCGATAGGAATATAAAAGTCCCTGATATCCTCGCTGTTGGCCAGGATATGGATCAATATTTCGTCATCCACCATATAAATCAGATTACGGTTTTTGATGCTTTTCAGGCCGCGGTTGATCTTCTCGTGGAACTGCGGCATGCCCAGATCTTCCAGCGGTATGGAATGCAGATATAACAGCAAATGAGTCTTGGTCTGACACTGCTCCTGCAATTCAGGCGGTAATTCACTGTATACGGGACAGCTGGTCAGCCTGGCTCCGCATTCAGCACCGCATTCCTGGGTGCATTGTTTCAATTCAAAGGGTAATCCGGACATCGAGTATCTCCTATACTCTAGCTTTTGACATCGGGATAATTCTCATACCCACTTTCGGCTCGACTTCAAAAGTCACGATATCGCCGGTCGGGCGGTCGGCGCCACGCACCTTCAATACTTCCAGGATTTTGACCAGACGGTCACCCATCTGCTCCAACCGTATTTTAAAATGGGCATCGCACAGAGAACGGGTCCTCTGTAACACTTCTTCATCAAAGGCGTAAGAATGGGCCACCAGTAAAATAGTTCGCCCCTGATCACATAAATTTTTACAGGCTGAGAAAAAGTCGATATTGGCGACCTGGTCACTATGCGCCACCAGCAATGTGACCGAAT
Source organism: Dehalococcoidales bacterium (assembly GCA_034429955.1). GTDB lineage: Bacteria > Chloroflexota > Dehalococcoidia > Dehalococcoidales > UBA3254 > DATIKD01. The sequence continues at coordinate 15,229 of DAOUFH010000180.1, read as the reverse complement.
CGACTATCAGCAATCTGTAGAACATCGGCAGTTTATCGAAATGCCTCAACAGAGCCTGAAAACGGCCGGTGGTATCGTCATCATCGCCGCGCATGGTTAAAGGGAAAATGCGCAATTTGTCCATCAAAAAATGGTCCATAATAGACAGGTTCAATGACTCCATCTGGGTTACCAGGCTTTTAACCGTGTTTTCCGTGGTGTAATAAGCTACAGACAGTTCCGATACCGTCAGGGCGCCGTAGGTCAAATGCTGGCATAAAACACTCTTGCCGGCATCTGAATGGCCTTCTATCAGACCCAGAGAGCCCACCGGTATTCCGCCGCCCAGTTTCTCATCGACTTCGCGGATGCCTGTTAAAATTACCGTCTTTTTATCTACTACAGCCACTTTTTATTTCCTTCTGGATATCGTTTTACGTATTACCACGCGGGGCTTAGGGCTCTTTATGCTTTTCTTTTTATCCACGGTTTTCTTTACGGCCGGATTTTTGTCGCTGGCAATAAACAGGTTGCCCAGGTCCAGTTCTTGTTCCTGTCCCCGTCCCACCGGCATCACCAGGCGTAAACGGGCAGGCCGCGTACCCTTCAAAGTCCCCGGTAAATCCTCTTCCGTTAACGGTTCGGCGTAGTCGGTTTCTATATCCCCTGAGTAATCACTCCCATCTTCTTCCTCTCCGTCACTATCATCCGTCCAGTCGTCTTCAGCCTCGTCTTTTACATCCGCCTCGGCCGCAGCCTGTTTGACAGATAGTATCGAACGCAGTGAACTGCCACCCCCGGTTAATATACCGTGCAGGTCCAGCAGCAACTCGCTCCAGATATCCGCTTTGCTGGCATGAGCGGTCTGTTGCAGCAGGATTTCCATCAAACGCTGGATTTTAGTTTTAACCTCTTCCGGCAGCGGACCGGCATAACCGTTTATCTCCATACACAGCCTGAGATGCTCGCTCATACCCTGGTTATTGTCGGAGGTTTCCGCATCTTGACCCGGATTGGTAGCTACCTCAGCCAGATGCAATATATTTTCTTTCATTTCCGGACTTAAATTACCCGTCGTGGCATACACATCCAGGAAGACCGGCAGTTGGGACATACCCAGTTCTCTGCGGGCCGCCGATACCCAGCGGACCAGATTCGCTAACAAATTCACCTGCGGGATCGTGCTGCCGGACGGTCTGGTTTCAGTCTGCTCAAATTCCTGGGCGGCAGGCTGTTCCTGCTCATCTTCTTCCTCAGCGGGTATATCGCCTGAAGATACTTCGTCATCCGTATCGGCATCAAAGTCCAGGGCCGGGAGAGGGTCCTCGACAGCTTTGGCCGGAGCCGGCCTCTCGGGTTCCGGCATCGGCTCGGGTTCTTTCGGAGTATCCGGAAATTCCGGCATAGTCTCCCGGTCGTCTGCTTCTTCCCGTTTTTCCTCCGGCAGATCTTCTCTGCTTTCAGGTTCAGGATTTTCCTGTCTGGGAGGTTCTATCCCGGGTTCTTCAGTGGTAGGAGGCAGTTTTAAGTCCATCAAAAAGTCTCTTACGCTACCCAGTGTCTGGCGCAATTCGCTTTTGATTAACTTAAATTCGCCCTCTAGTACTTTTACTCTATCTTCAGTTGCCATTTAACCTACCTCTGCAGCCTATTTCGCAGATTTGCCGCCCCCACTTGAACTTCTAATCGGAGAGATCGCGTCCATCAGCAAAGCCCTGATATCCAGCATCATTTGCTTGATTTCATTCTTGGTCGGTAAGAATTCCTCTTCCAGAGCTTTTACTCTAATTTCAGCTTCCGTTAATGGTTGTTCTTGTTCTTCTTGCTCGTCCATCTTTACCTCAAATCGTTACAGTAGTGAAGAGCATTCTGGCCAGACCGGGCAAACACAAAATAGCCAGACCGGACAGTGCACAGGTAATTCCCAGGTTATACATCACTTTCAGCCAGCTCCCGCCTTCGACCATATAAGGAGCCAGTGAATTGGCAATCGTAAAGATGATTACCAGTGGCAGTACCATATTATTCAAAACAGACAGACCTTCGATGTTAAAACTGCTGAAAGAAGAAATCCCCGGTACCCCGGAAGTGGTCGGAATAGAAGCTTCCGCTTTGGCTACCAGTTCACCGAATATCGTTATAATATTGGAGACGAAAATCAGCAGAGCCACTACTGCCGCATGCATGACTATGCACAGCCAGCGGAAGGGGATAGCGACCGATCTTCTTTTCGCTCGCAGCATCGAAATCTTGGTGGCGAATAAAGAAGCATGATAGCCTACCTGTTCGGCATCGCCGCCCAGATCGATTGAATCGTAAAACATGCCGATGCTGCGGTTGGTCAGCTCACTGCCAGTTTCTTCCACGAATTTATTCCAGCACAACTTGGGCATTATGCCGGATTTCAATCTGACGTAAAGGCGCTTGACTTCGTTTCTTAACGAGTTGATGGCGTCAATATCGATCCTGCCCAGGGCATCTTTCACCGTAGTTCCGATGGCGCCGGAGATACCGCCCAGTGAAGCCAGGAACGTACCTATTTCACCGTCGCGCTTGCTCACTTTTTTATCATCTTTGTCCATGATCCAGCCCAGTGGAAAAACACAGGCCGCTATTATAATGAAAGCCCAGCCGAAATCCATGCCCGTCAGGACCGTCATGGAGGCTGCAATCGCCGCTCCGGGTATAACTATTTTAAAAAGCGTCTGAGCCTGTTTTTGCTCTTTGGAGCCCGGTGTCGCCAGTATCATTTTTTCTTTGGGGGCCATCAAACGCAGCAGGTAAACACCCAGGGCGGTAATTCCGCACGATATAACTACCAGGCCTATAATAAAAGCGAACTCCACTTTCCAGATCATGGTAGAAACGATACCCATTATGATGACCAGCACAGAGGAAAGCACCAGGGACACATAGGCGTCGCTCCATTGCTTCAAGGCCTCTATTTTACGGCTGTAATCATTTTCATACTCTTCGGACTGTGCCTTGGCTTCCCGTACCAGGAAATCTGCTTCCGGCTCACCGGAAAGCAACGAACTGGAAAAACGCAGCAATAGTTCACGCGCTTTTTCTTCTTTGGTATTCTCACCCACCAGACGGCAGCCTTTGGCGTAATCATATTTCAGTCTTTCGCAGGTCAGGTTGATCTTGTGGAAGTATTCCGCCGCCGAACAGGGCAGCCGGCTGGCATAATCGAAAATAATTTTACGGGGTACGCCTGAAGCCGCAATAACCGACATGCAGGAAAGCTGATACAGCATATCGAAGTTAAAGGCGCTTTTATCTTTGAAGTTAAAAGTGTCTTTAACACTGAGCTTGCTCTGTTTTTTCCCGCCCAGCCTATTTCTTAAGGCTTCCAGTGTGCTTATTTTAGTTGCGCTCATCCTGTCCTGCTGTTTAATTTTTATTCAGGGGCAACATAACCGTTAAAGGTGTTCGAGACCGTAACCCCGTTGGGGGTCGTTATAGATACCAGATTGATAGTGCCTGCGCCTACTGCCGGGCTTAGTTTACATTGCAGCACCACTTCCTCGTCCGGATTAACAATCCCCGGCTCGAAGGCTTCCGGGACTCCGCCGCCGGCATCCAGGTAAATTCCCTGCACCGTCCACTCGTTGGCAGACGGAGTGCCGTCGGTATATGGCAGCCAGTTGACATGCCTGGTTCCCTCTGCATCCTGGCTGTGCACAATGACATCCCATCTGGAGAAGGCCGTCAGCTTGGTCTGCCCGCTGTTCTTCACCGTGACCAACAGGGTGACGGCATCGCTTTGTTCAGCCTGCACCACCTGTACGTTGGTACGCATTATCTCTTCATCGCGCTGGCTTAAGTCCTGGATATTGCTGGTGGTATTATCGACCGAGGAGAGAAAACCCTGTGACATGGTCATCCCTCCTATCACCATCAAAGCCACGCATAATATTGATACAAAAGCTGTTTCCATATGTTAAAACCTTAATAGATTATTAGCTGCTAGCTTGTAGCTTTTAGATCCTTGCCAAGCCTGCCGGTCTAACAGCTACAAGCTAATAGCTACTACCCCCCACCAGATGCTTCGGCCTCTCTTGCATGGAGGACTCCGGTATGACCAATATTCTCCTTTTCTCAAAACTGACGGCGAATTTATTATTTGTGTATTTTGAATTTTATTGAGTTATAGGTAATATCCCTCACATACTGAAGTAGTACTCTGCCGCAATACCATTAGGAATAACCACCTTTAAAAAGTAGGTTCCTGCGCCCGGGTCGGCATCATAGCTTACCGTGATTTTGATCGTCGCGCCTATCCCCCATTCGGTATCATTTTCGATATCGTAGGACCAGCGGGGATAGCTGCTGCCCGCATAGCTTTCGTGCTGGACTCTGACGAAGTTCCCTTCCGGTCCCAGGAACAAATCGCTTTCTTCAATAGCCACGATCCGGGTGCTGCCCACGTTTTTGACCCAGATGTACACAGTCTGCCGGTCGGCCGCTGCGGCCACATGCACCACGTCTATCCGGCTCTTCATCCGGTCGTCTATTTTTTCAGTCATACTGACCATGGCCGCACTGGAGCGGTTTATCATGGGATAGACCGAATTGAAAAGGAACACCGAACATACAATGCCGGCTATTATCAATAGGACTGTAGTTATGGTCTTATCCAAATAAGACCTCCCTTATCTGGAGTCTCCGGGTCCGGGTATTGAGCCGCTCTGACGGAATATCATAATTTATTTATTCTCGGGAGGGGGGCATCAGCCCTTCTCAACACTTTTCACTCTCAACTCGCAATTCGTCCGCACCGCTCTGCCTCAGCCGGCGGGCCTGTCCCTCCGCAAGCCCATTTTTGTTTCTTACAGGAGGGGAGGTTAACCTCCCCTCCTGTAGCGTTGTTAAGGTTTAGTGCATATCTACCACTGTATCCAGGAAAGCCGGGGTAGTGCGCTGAATATTCAGTACAGCACCCTTGGCCGGTTTGACTTCCAGGGTGAACTGGTGATCAGTTTCGATATGATTGGTTTCCAAGAAGCCTTGGTTAATAGGGTCATCGGTATCCCAGCCGGTTCCATTATAGGAATGCATCCAGACGGTGATAACGGCCTTTTCCCCTTCTTCCAGATCGTAATCAGCATCGTCTTTGCCGATGAAACTGACCGTCCAGGGCATCTCGGTGATGACTACGTTTTTATCGTTATAGGCGATCTGCAGTTGAGGCTGCAGTCCGCTGGGTACCAGTGCTCCGTCAGCCAGGGCATAGGGCGGAGTGACATCCACGGCATCGCCGCCCTGTGAGGCCAGGGCGAGTGTGAATTCCACCTTACCGATGCTGACATTATCGTTAAGAGTCGAATTGTACCCCACCACGCTGCTTCTCAGGTTGAGAGTACTCTGGGTCTCATCCAGGCCCGCATAAACTGCCTCCTGGCTCTTCTGGGTAGAGAACAGGCCGGCAGATAGTACTGTATAAGCGAACACCGCGGCAACCACGACAAAGGCGATCAGGATGATGGCCGTTTCCAGGCCGGTGATGCCCTTGCGGCTGCGGTGCATACGCAATAATTTCTTCATTTCCTTAATTTGCCTCCTTCAATTGTTTCCGGAAAGCCCGTTGGGTAGCACCCAACTGTATTTCCCTGTGATTCCTTTTTAAGTTCAATCGTTAGTTCAGACTCATGATTTTATCGATGTAGGGCGGCATGGTTCTTTCGAACGACAGGACGGCGCCGCGGGCGGTCTTGATCTCGATGGTGAATGAATCGTTAGCACCCAGAGGGGTGGTCAAGGCATCGATCAAATTGCCGCCGGCCGTATCGGCAGTCTCAGCACCGCCGATAGTGATCTGGAATTTTTCGCCGTTCTCGAGCAGGTCGTCGTTATCGGCATTGCCCAGTTTGTCCACTTTCCAGTAAACATCTTCAATTTTCTGGTTCTGGTCGATGTAGGTGATAACGATCGAGTTGGTGCTATCGGAATCGGCTAAACCATCGTTATTGGCATCACCATCGGGTGCCGTGAAATCCAGGGATTCGCCGCCTACCACAGGGGTTACAGTAAAGGTCAACTGACCGACATGCGCATCAGCGCCGGAAGTAGGCGCCTTGGCGATAATGGCGCCCTTGAGCTCCAGGGTGCTCTGGGTTGATTCCAGGCCGGAATAGACCGCTTCCTGGGATTTCTGGGTGGAGAACAGGCCGGCGGACAGGACGGTATAGGCGAAGACCGCGGCCACCACCACGAAGGCGATCAGGATGATGGCCGTTTCCAGGCCGGTGATACCCTTATGATTACCATAGATTTTATTCATCAGCTTTCTCAGCATTTTTCCCTCCTTAAGTTGGTTTTCTGAGTTTCGATATTTCATTTCGTTCTTCATTGCTCTGATTAGTTAAGGTTATTGATGCCCTGTACCTTGGAAGGCATGGAGCGTTCGATGGTCAGGACTGCACCGGTGGGCGGTTTGACTTCCAGGGTAAAGGTCTGGTTGGCGCCGATCTTGCTGGAAGCCCACACGCCGGAATTCTGGTTGACGTAGGTCAGGTCGACCGTGATCTGGAACTTCTCGCCCACATCCAGGATATCGTCTCCGTCATCCCTGCCGATGGCGGTCTTGGTCCAGGCCAGGTCGGTCAGTTGCTGGTATTCGTCATTGTAATAGATTACAACTTTATGCTTTTTATCAGCTGCAGGTTCATCACTCAGAATGCCGTTAAAATCGTCGTCATCCGTAGCAGTGAAATCGACACCGTCGCCGGCGTTGGTCAGGCTGACAGTGAATGAGACACTGGTAGCGAAGGAGTTCATGGGATCATTGTTGTTGTTCAAACCGGCATTGCTGATTTCGATGTCATCAATCCAGAACGTACCTTCAGCGTCGGTAGTCAGTTGGATACCGTAATAGATAGCAGTATTGTCATTACTGTCGGACAAAGTCATGGTATATTTACGCCAATCAGTGCTGGGGGTTAGAGGATCACCAGTACGGGTATCGATAAGATAAGACTGGGTTGTACCATTGGTAAAGTCAGAATCATTATCTATAGCAAAAGTCAGGGCAGTCGCCAGAGTACTATCTGCTTTCAGCCAGAATGAAATGGTGTCGCCATTATTAAATTGTTTGGCAACCATTTCATGTATGATAATTTCATCGTTTAAAGCCGCATCTGCGCCAATAGTAACGCTCATTGCAGCAGTACCTTCGACTTTATCTACGGTTGAACGAGTCATAGGATCAGCTTCTTCATCAACAGTCCAGCCATTTGGATAATCACAGTTATCCAGTACGCAGGGAATACCGTTCTGGCTGGCTACATCTTCGAACATGACATTGTCCAGGTAGAAGGTGCCTGCTCCATCTTCATCGGTCAGAATGATACCGTAATAAGTTGCGCTATCATCATTATCACCGGTCAAATCAAAGGAATATTTCTTCCAGTTGGTAGAAGATCCCGCATTGATAGCATAAGATTCAGTTGTATGTCCATTCAGGTTGATGTCGGTGCCTAAAGCGAATGTCATATCTGCAGACAAGCCAGCATCAGCCTTAAGCCAGAAAGCGATGGTATCGCCATCCGTCAGTTCCATAGGCGACATAGCATGAGCTACCAGCGTTTCACCGGCATGCGCTCCGGCATCAACTACTGCCGCCAAGCTGGCGCTACCTTCCCATTTGTTGGTGGTTTCCCTAGTGATAGCGGTAGGAACTGAACCTCCGGCGGTCCATCCATTGTAATCGCAGTTATTCAGCATGGCTGCGCCGGTCGCTACCACCGCGCCTTTCAGGTCGATGGTGTTCTGGGTTTCAGCCAGACCGGAATAAACAGCTTCCTGGCTCTTTTGAGTGGAGAACAAGCCGGCTGACAGGACGGTGTAAGCGAAGACGGCTGCCACCACTACAAAGGCGATCAGGATAATGGCTGTTTCCAGACCGGTGATACCCTTCTGTGCCTTGTAGATATTCTTGAAATATCTTTTTTGTGTTAGAAGTCTTTTTAGCATTGTGCCTCCTTTTTTAAAAACCATTGTTTGTATTAGTTGATTTCTCGGGTTAGTTATTTGATTCTTTTTATTTCTTCGATAAGCACCCCCTTAAAGCGCCGAAATTTCTTATATCTCAACATAATTCAATATGGATACCGCTTTTTTAATACAAATTGACCAGCGCACTGGTCTGACCTGCTTTAACCTGGACGCCGGCCGGCAATAATCTTTCGACAGGCATAATTGACCCGTCCGGCGGAGTGATGGCAATGTAAAAAGTGGTGCCGGGAGTTATCTTGAAAGGTATATAGTGGATATGGTCGTCGGCATCACTGTAATAGGCTTGTGTGGCATCGGTGTAAACCGTCAATAAGCAAAGCTCACCCGGGTCCAGCATCAAATCACCATTATTGGCGTTAATCATTTCAATATCCCAGTAAAGTGCGGGAACCTGCTGCCTGTCATCGCTGTAGGAAATAACCACTTTGGAGGCTGGAGCAGAAGGATCAACCGGGGGTTCCTGGTTGGGAGTCAAATCGATAGGACTGCCGCCCGGTACGACGCCGATAGTCATATATATTTTGGTTAACAAACTATTATTATCGGTATCCAGTCCCAGCTCGGCAGTAACATTGCCCTTCATTTCTATGGTCTGGCCGCTCTGGGCAAGGCCTGAATTAACCGCAGCTTTGGCTTTCTGGGAAGAGAAGAGGCCGGCGGAGATCACGACATAGGAAAGCACGGAAGCCACAATCACAAAGGCGATCAGTACGATTGCGGTTTCCAGGCCGGTGATACCCTTCTCCTTTTTGAAGAATTTTACGTTAAATGGCATTTTCCACACCTCGCCTAAGAATAGGTTTCCTCAATCTTATGCGGCGGGGACTTTTTGAACAATCGCACTATCTCTCAATTCCTGTGCATTTTTTAGCAGGTTATGGACTGGATATATCACCAGTCCCGGCTATGTATTTTTTTCAGCAAAAATGGTACTTAGAGTCCATTACTAATCATCGGCAAATATGAAATAATTCTTGACAACTGACATTATGAACGCCTATTTTACAGGCTATTTATTGACAGATGTCGGTAGCCAATCAGGCAAATAACTGAAATTAAACAAAAGACAAGTGGCAAAAAGGAGAGATTAATCAGATGGAAGAGAAAAATCAAATGGTCAAATTGTATGTGATGGAAGAGCAGCGGATATTCAATAATATATATAAGGAAGTGTTTTCCCCCATCAATTCCATATGTTTGATGGGCCTGACCAACAATACCAGCATCCCTGCCATTTCACCGGAAATCAAATCTTATGAGCCGGATGTGCTTTTTATCAGCATTAAAAGGCTTGACCAGAAACTGGTGGAAGACCTCAAACAGATCCGGACCGCTTATCCCGGCCTGAGCTTTGTCATCAGCTTCATATCTTATAACGCCCAGAATATCGTAGCCCTCAGAAAACTGACCGCTGCCTCTCAGACCGGTATGGCATTGCTTCTGAAACAGTCCGTCGACCGGGCTGAACAGCTCTGCAGCGTTATCAAAGCGGTCTTCGAAGGTCAGGTCATCCTGGATTCCCTGGTAACCGATTTGATATTCTCCGAAAAAGAACAGGGCCCCATCAAAGAGTTGACACCCCGCGAACGCCGCATTATAGATCTGATTTCCAAAGGTTTTACCAATTCCAATATTGCTAAAGCGCTCTATATCGATATCAGAACGGTACAGCATCACATCAATAATATCTATAGCAAACTTAAAGAGGACCCCGAGTTCAATGTCGGTCATCCCCGCGTCAGCGCCGCCCGTATTTACCTGGAGACCACCGGTGAGCTGTTGACTTGCGGTAATAATGAGAATAAGTAAATACCAGTCTTTTCAACCCGGCCTGTGATACCGGCCGGGCTGGACAAAAACTGACACTATGAATACTAAAATAATATTTATTGAAGATGATAACGAGGTCAAGGAAACCGTCCAGTTGATCTTTGGCTGTTACTGGCCGGAGGCGCAGATTATTCATTCTTACCAGGGCAGACCCGGTCTGGAAATGGTCAGAAGTGAAAATCCGGATGCGGTTATTCTTGACCTGGGGCTTCCGGATATTTCAGGTTTCGAGGTCATCAGAGAGATCAGAGGTTATTCTTCTGTTCCGGTTATTGTGCTGACAGCGCATTCCTCTGAAGATGAGATAGTCCAGGCGCTGGATGAAGACGCTACTGATTATATCGTCAAACCTTTCCGGCATCGTGAGCTGCTGGCCAGGGTTAAATCCCACGTCAGCCGCTGGAAAATCAACGAGTTACAAAACCGGGTCCAGCAATGCCGGGCCCGCTAAAATCTCCCCGAAAACGCTGATTGACAACCCGGGACCGGAAGCTATCATCCTGCTGCCGGGAGCCGGCAGCCTGAAGATGCTATTATGTCAATTCAATCCGAACCAAATAACTCACAGCAGTCAGTTCCGGCCGCCAATTGGCTGGCAGAGGGTGATGCTCACTATCAGGAGCGCCGTTATAAGGACGCTCTCAATTGTTATACCCAGCTGGTTATCGCCGAACCCCAAAATGCGGTAGCCTGGCAAAAAAAGGCCCAGGCTATGGTCATGAGTCTGAAGTATGCCGAAGCAGTCGAGACCTGTGCCATAGCCCTCAAACTGGACCCGCAAAACGCTTCCATCTGGTTTTTAAAGAGTTTTGCCCACAGTATGCTGGGCCAGTATGAGGAAGCCGTTGACAGTTCCACCGAGGGACTTAAGCTGGAGCCCGGCAACAACATGGTCTGGAGCGCCCGAGGTCAATATTTATATGCACTGGGCCGACTTGAAGAAGCCCTGGAAAGCTTCGGTACAGCCTTAAAAATGGCCCCCGATAATCCTTATTTCCAGGAAGTCACCGGAAAAATCAAAAAGTGGCTCCAGCGCGACGGGCAAAGTCCCGAATGGGCATCCCAGGTAATGGACTTCTTGCAGCAAGGCGGCTACCAGGATGCTTTAAACGCTTACCAGGAATCCATGAAGATCGACCCGCGTGCTGTAACCAAAGCCTTCAATAAAGACTACGCCCTGGCCCACATCACCAATCCTGAACAGCTGATGAAGGACTACGAAAAGTCTAAATCTTATGACCAGCCCCGTATTTTTGTCGAGCTTTCCCAAAAGGAGTTTGAGTTCAGCCGTGAGGCCTGGGTCGAAGTTTCACTGAACAACCACGGCAAGACGGCCGCCCGTGACGTTACTTTTAGTTTCTCTCAGGACGTCTCCATCAAGCAGCTGGATGTGACACCCGAACAGCTCGAACAGCTAAAAAGCGGCGGAAGCAATTTTGACCTCGATACCATCCCCGAAATCTTGCCCGGCAATAAAGTGAAAAAACTGGTGTCCCTTACCCCGGCCAGACTGGGGCAGTTGGCCCTGGAAGTGCGCATCAACTATACCGATATCTGGAACGTGCCGCAATCTAAAACCGCCGTGACCTGGATAACCGTCTTCAAGCCGGGCGGGCAGATGCCGTCGATTCCGGGCTATAAACTGCTCTGGCGGCTTAGTGCAAGCGATGCGGCCGTGATTTATGTGGGACAAAAAATCTCCGACAATTTACGTTTAATTATTAAAACGCCTCAGTTCAGCCTGGAACAAAATTCACTGATAAGCGAGTATATGAGTGAATTGAAGCAAGCCTCCCGGCTGGTACACCCCAATATTATCACTATTCAGGCCTTCGGCGAACAGCCCGTACCCTGGGTCGCCCTGGAATATATGTCCAAAGGTACGCTGGCCCGCCGCATCGGGCAGATTTCTATTGAAGAGGCCTTGCGCATCGCTATCTCCATCACCGATGCTTTATATTACGGACGCATGAACCGCCTGGCGCACCGCTGGGTGACTCCCGACAATATCTTTTTTAACGAACAGGATGTACCCAAACTGGCTAACTGGCGGGTCGGGCAGATTACTCAGAAACTATATAAAAATGCCGGCTCGGCTGAGCTGATGACAGCTTATTATCCGCCCGAGAAATTACTTAACAGCGGAGGGCTGGACTTTTTTTCGGATATTTACCAGCTGGCCGCAGTACTCTATGAAATGCTTACCGGAAAGCCTGTTTTTACGGAAAAAGGAGATGAACTGGTCGATAAAATCCGCCACGGCCATCCTCACGCCGCCAGTTATTATAATCCGGAAATCAATAAACCGCTGGACGATCTGCTGCAGTCCTGCCTGGCTAAAAATAAAAAAGACCGCCCGCAAAGCACCAACGGTCTGAAAATCGAACTGCAAAAAATCCTGTCCGCTTATAAAAAACAACCTCAAAAGAAATAAAGCCCACCTTCAACTGCTTGAAGATAGGCTTTAAAATTTCCGTTATAAATTCAGTTTAACTGCCGGCTACTGTTTGGCAGCACGGACCTTATGGTAGCAATCGCTGCAATATACCGGACGCCCGGCGCGCGGTTCAAAGGGGACCTGGGTCTCTTTGCCGCATTCGGTACAGGTTACTGTATAGCGCTGCCGGTTGGTCTGGGGTGTAGTGATTGAGAACAAGACCTCTTTTTCCTTCGGCTGGGCCGGTTTTCTGGCCGCTCTGGCCGCCCGGCAGGCAGGACAACGCTTGGGTGGATGAGTATGCCCCTTGGCCTGGAACGCTTCCTGTTCTTCTACCGTAAAAGTGTATGGCTGTTTGCAATCGTGACAGATGAGTGAGATATCTTTAAGCTCCAATTGGATGCCCTCCTGCAATCTTAAGATGTGAACGGCGCAGCCTTAAAAACCGGAGCCGTACCACAGCATATTTAGTATACACTGGATTACCGGCTGAATGCAAAAAGACTGACAGCTATAGCTGTCAGTCTTAAGTTACAGGTTCTAAGTTTGAAGTTTCGAGAAAGGCAAGGGATTGAGGGGTTACCAATAACGCATAACCAACCACGAATCACTCACCCTTGCTCCTCAATTCCTTCCGCAGGCTGAAGAGGGACTGCATTACCGAACGCCTGACCAGCTGATAAGCTCCTGCAGGATAGGTCAATCTGATATCACGCTTGCCTTTGGCAAAACAGAGTGCAATGAAAGAGCGTCCGGTTGTGGTACCGTCAATCGACTCTAGATATCCGTCTATGCCTATTCCGATATCGGCCCTGAACTTGCTGCAAGCCAGTGCGGCCAGCCCGGCGGCGCTGTTTTCATCATACCTGGCACTGCCGCCGGAAGTGATGCCGAATTCCGCTCTGAGTGGCTCAGTATATAGCGTCAGCCCGCCCCTGAAGAATTCCCGGCTTTTCGGCAAAGCGGCCAGAGTAGAGGCTAAAAGCCCTCCGGTGAAAGATTCCGCTGCGGCTATCGTTAACTGTCTTTGGAGCAGCAAATCGCTAAGCAAGCCATCCAGAGTCTCCTTATCCGCTCCCCAGATATAGTCCCCCAAAATGGCTCTTATCTCTTTTTCACGCTCTTCAATCAACCTGGCTGCCCCGGCCCGGTCGGCTGCTTTGGCGGTAATCCGCAGCTGGATGCCGTCCGGCTTGGCATACAGCGCCAGAGTCGGATTGGACAAGCCCATATAGGTACCCACCAGCTGGTCTATTTTGGCCTCCGAAAGGCCCCAGGTCTTGAGGGTTCTGGAGACTATTACAGATTCGGTCAGTTTGAGCAGTCTGGGAAAAGCCTGGCTCTGCCACATCGGCTGCATTTCGCCGGGAGGTCCCGGCAAGGAAATAATAATCTTGCCGTTGCGTTCGACCCACCAGCCGGGCGCACTGCCGTGAGGATTGGGTAAAGCACTGGCAGAAGGTATCAAACAGGCCTGTTTAAGATTATTGTCCGGCATCTCCACATGCAGCTTGCTGAAATAATCGGTGATAACCTGCTTTAAACCGGGGTCAACAACCATTTTTTCACCCATCAAACCGGCGATTACATCGCGGGTGATATCGCCTTTGGTGGGACCCAAACCACCGGTTACAATAACCAGTTCTGAGCGTGCAAACGCCTGGTTCAGGACTCCCAGAAAACGCTCGTAATTATCGCCCACGATGGAAACATAGTAGAGGTCTATGCCCAGACCCGCCAGCTGACCGGCGATGAAAGAAGAGTTGATATCCGCCACTTCTCCCAGCAATAACTCGGTGCCGCTGGCGATGATTTCCGCTCTCATGAGAATTCTCCTTATAACGCAGTGGTTAAAAGAAGACGGCTCTTTAAACCTTCTATAATTATAGCAGTTTACAGTCGCCGGATAACAGTACTAAAATTATGGTTCAGATTGCGGTGTTACATTTCTCGGCCTGGTACCGGTTCGTCAGATTCAGACGGCTAACCGTTATTCTGATAGAGTGCCATAGTCTTGTAAAATAAAGCCCGTGCCGCTGACAGGGGTGTTAAAATCCCCCTTCATTTCCCCCTTTATCAAAGGGGGAGGGGTCCGCCGCATCCTCTCCCTTTAGAAAAGGGAGAGTTAGAGGGTACAGACCGGATACAATGGTAACAAAACGTACCGGAGACATAGGTAACATATACGGTATAAGCAGGAAGGATTGAAAGCTGATGCCTTGGAAGGAGATCCATGTCATGGATCAGAAAATACAGATGATAGGGAACTGGCTGTCTAGGAATTACAGCATCAGCGAATTAAGCCGGATATATGCGGTGAGCCGCAAAACACTGTATAAGTGGATAGCACGTTATAATCGGGATAACTATACTAGGGTAAGAGAGTTGTCCAGCCAGCCGAACATGCTGGCCAGGGCGGCCGATACAGTACGTAATCCGATATTGGGATACAGATATTTTAACTAAATCGAAGGGACGATCGAAAATCTATTGGAAATTCTTTAGTTCCGGCTGTTAAAATCCCCCCCTCATTTCCCCCTGTATCAAAGGGGGAAGGGTTCCGCCGCATCCTCTCCCTTTAGAAAAGGGAGAGTTAGAGAGGGATTTTGATAACCCCAATATCATGCAGCCTGTTACACCAGCCCGATGCGGGCTTTCGCTTCATTTAAAGTCTGCCGGGCGATCACCTGAGCTCTTTTAGCCCCATCGGCCAGAACTTCCCGGACATACTCCGGTCTGGCAGCCAGTTCCGCTCTCTTCTCGCGGAAAGGCTCCAGGGCTTTATTGATCTCCCGGGCGACGATCATTTTACATTCCACACAGCCGATCTGGGCGGTCCGGCATTTTTCAGCGATTTCATTCACCTGGGCCGGATTGAAATACTGCTGGAAACGGAAAATATTGCAGACTTCCGGATGTCCAGGGTCTTTGCGGTATACCCTGGCCGGGTCGGTTACGGCGGTC
>DAOUFH010000179.1:0-6054 GCA_034429955.1 Dehalococcoidales bacterium | reverse complement strand
AGCACAAATCAATCTGGCCAAACGGGAGGGACGGCGCGTCATCTGCGTCGGCACCACTTCGGTCAGGCTGATCGAGTCGGCCGCTCATGCCTCGCCGGACGGGCTGCTGCACGAATGGGACGGCTGGGTCAATGATTTCATCTATCCGGGCTATCACTTCAAGGTCATGGACGCCCTGATAACCAACTTTCACCTGCCCAAGTCTACCCTTTTGATGCTGGTCTCCGCCTTTGCCGGCAAGGAACTCATCTTCAAGGCTTACCAGTCCGCCATAGAGAACCGCTACCGCTTCTACAGTTTCGGTGACGCCACGCTGATTCTCTAAGCCCGCCTGTTTTGGGTATTATCCCGCAAACCTCGCTTTTTGAAATCGTTTTGTATATTATGATTAAATATACATATACGCCGAAAACAGGTTAATAAGGGGTGGTTAGATATGGACTGGAAATCGATCGTCATCTTCGTGATTATCGTTGTCGGCCTGGTCTGGCTATTGGTACGCCTGCGCGGCAATGTACGCAATCCGCCCAGATTACGCATGGCCATGGAGATGATCTCCAATCTTAACGATAACCTGCGGATAATAGTCCAGAAGCAGTCCGATCCCTCTTTCAGCAAAAAGTTCAAGATCGAAAGCTGGAAAAACTACCAGGAACACCTGGCCTTTCTGGAACCCGAATACAAGGAATATATCGAGCCCCTCCGTAATTCCTTTACCCAGATGGAGGAATACAATAAAACCCTCACCCCGTCAGGCTCAAGCCTGGGGGCTGCCCCAGCCCCGATTGACCTGGATAATTTGAAAGAGGTGACTGTACAGGCCCGAACAGGTCTGGCTAAATGGATTCAGGATAATATCCAGCGTGAATCGACCCGCGGCTTTTTCAGCTTCAGGAGCTAAAAACAGCCGTCTAGCCGTCAGTTTTCAGTTCGGGGAGCGTGAGCTTTGATTTTGGATTAATAAGTACGGGCTACTACCTGTCAGACTGGCAGCCTCGCTAATCGAGGCCGAAGCATCCGGTAGGGCGGGTACTATAAAACTGTCTCTGATAACTACCTTAGATCGTCTGTCTCACCCTCTCTCACAACCAATTACGAATAAGCAAAGACTACATACTCTCCTTATCGCCTGTGCAACAGGCTCACCTTCACGTTTGAAACCACCCCCTCTCCAATCTCCATTTGACAAGGCTATGGAGAGTATGTATAATGGCAAATGTTGTCTGAAAGTTCAGAGCGTAAATTAAAATCAAAAATTAACCAGCTGTCGGTAGGCTAAAACAGGCTATTGACAGGGAGTTCTGAAACTGGTAAGATGTTAAATGCAACTGAAAAATGCTGTTAACTGGGAGTTGTTAGTCGAGTTGATGAGGTTTTCAGAAACATAAACTGACTGAAGGTGATGAAACCAAGAAAGGCTTGGTGCAAATCACCAAGCCTTCTTTGTGTTCTCAAGCGGTTGCAGGTACGTTAAAAAGTGAATAGGGGCTAATATCAAATCTGAAGCAGGTCAAGCGGTGAAGGCACACGGTGGATGCCTTGGCATCAAGAGCCGATGAAGGACGTGGTAAGACTGCGATAAGCCTCGGTCAGCTGTTCAGCAAGCTCAGCCGGGGATTTCCGAATGAGGCAACTCAGCCCGATGAACTCGGGTTATCCATAGCTCAACACATAGGCTATGTGAAGGTAAGCGGGGGAAGTGAAACATCTCAGTACCCCGAGGAGAAGAAAAAGACATTGATACCCCTAGTAGTGGCGAACGAACGGGGAACAGCCTAAACCTTTTAAGTTTAGTGGTCTTGGAGCCTATACTTAGAAGGTGTTGTAAGACGGGTCAGCTCAGTCTAAGATGAGCGAAGGAGTTACAAACTGATCTCTAGTCAAAGGTCTCTGGAAAGAGCCACCACAGACGGTGATAGTCCGGTAGACGAAAGGGTGAAGCTCCTGACTTGTTCTTGAGTACCACGGGACACGAGGAACCCTGTGGGAATCTGCCCTGACCATGGGGCAAGGCTAAATACTCTTGATGACCGATAGTGAACTAGTACCGTGAGGGAAAGGTGAAAAGCACCCCGGGAGGGGAGTGAAATAGTACCTGAAACCGTGTGCTTACAAGCAGTCAGAGTCCGATTTAGTCGGATAATGGCGTGCCTATAGAAGAATGATCCGGTGAGTTAATCTGTGTAGCCGGTTAAGTAATTTGCATTACGAAGCCAAAGCGAAAGCGAGTCTTAATAGGGCGCATGTTGCACGGATTAAACGCGAAGCGGGGTGAGCTATCCATGGTCAGGGTGAAACTTCGATAATCTCGAAGTGGAGGCCCGAACCTTCCAGCGTTGCAAAGCTGTTGGATGAACTGTGGATAGAGGTGAAATGCCAACCGAACTCCGTGATAGCTCGTTCTCCCCGAAGTGTATTGAGGTACAGCCTCGGGTGATAGTTAGTGGAGGTAGGGCTCTGGATGGACTAGGGGGCAAACGCTTACCAACTCCAACCAAACCAAGAATGCCATTAACCGTACCCCGGGAGTGGGACCGTGCGGGCTAAGCCGCACAGGTCGAGAGGGAAACTGCCCAGATCATCAGCTAAGGTCCCTAATAGCAAGCTAAGTGGTAAATGAGGTAATACTGCACAGACAGCCAGGAGGTTGGCTCAGAAGCAGCCACCCTTTAAAGAGTGCGTAACAGCTCACTGGTTGAGTGGTGCTGCGCAAACAACCCAACGGGGCTAAGCTTGCAACCGAAGCTATGAGTTACTCCTTTGGAGTAGCGGTAGGGGAGCGTTCTCTTCGCAGCGAAGTCGTTATGTAAGTAACGGTGGAGTGTAGAGAAGTGAGAATGCCGGAATAAGTAGCGTAAGATGTGCGAGAAACACATCCACCGAATGCCTGAGGTTTCCTACGCAAGGTTAATCCGCGTAGGGTTAGTCGGTCCTAAGTTGAGGCCTAACGGCGTAAGCGATGGACAACAGGTCAACATTCCTGTACTACCTTTATGGAGACAGGGGGAGGACGCAGCAGGATAGTTCGAGCATACCCATTGGACATGGTGTGTCACTCATTTTAGGCAATATCGGAGCAGGCAAATCCACTCCGGTTGTTAAGCGGAGAATGAGGGGAAGCTGAGTAGAAATACGATGCGATTCGAGTGAATCCAAACTGCCTAGAAAATTCTCATTGTCTTTGAAGTAAAGGTATCCGTACCACAAACCGACTCTGGTAGGCGGGGATAAAAGTCCCAAGGTGATCGAGATAATCCACTTTAAGGAACTCGGCAATCTAACCCCGTAACTTCGGGATAAGGGGGACCCACCTCTGGTGGGTGGCACGAAAATGGCTCGAGCGACTGTTTAACAAAAACACAGGTCTGTGCTAAAGCGTAAGCTGAGGTATACGGGCCGATACCTGCCCAGCGCCGGAAGGTTAAGGGGAGATGTTTTAAAAGCATTGAACCGAAGCCCCGGTAAGCGGCGGCCGTAACTATAACGGTCCTAAGGTAGCGAAGTCCCTTGTCGGGTAAGTTCCGACCTGCACGAATGGTGTAACGACTTGAGCGCTGTCTCAAAGTGGAACTCGGCGAAATTGAATTACCCGTGAAGATGCGGGTTACCCGCGACTGGACAAAAAGACCCCGTGGAGCTTTACTATAACTTGGCATTGAGTCTGGGCTTGTCATGTGTAGCATAGGTGGGAGGCGATGAAGCTAGGGCGCTAGCCTTAGCAGAGCCATCGGTGAAATACCACTCTTGATGAATCTAGCCTCTAACTCCAGATCAAGCTGGGGGACAATGCCTGGTGGGTAGTTTGACTGGGGCGGTCGCCTCCTAAACGGTAACGGAGGCGCCCAAAGGTCCCCTCAGGGTGGATGGAAATCACCCAACGAGTGCATTGGCATAAGGGGGCTCGACTGTAAGACATACAAGTCAAGCAGACACGAAAGTGGGGCAAAGTGATCCTACGACTCTGAATGGAAGGGTCGTGGCTTATCGGACAAAAGCTACCCCGGGGATAACAGGCTTATCTTGCCCAAGAGTTCACATCGACGGCAAGGTTTGGCACCTCGATGTCGGCTCTTCCCATCCTGGGGCTGAAGCAGGTCCCAAGGGTCCGGCTGTTCGCCGGTTAAAGGGGAACGCGAGCTGGGTTCAGACCGTCGTGAGACAGGTCGGTCTCTATCCGTCGTGGGCGTTGGAGATTTGAGAGGGGCTTTCCCTAGTACGAGAGGATCGGGAAGGACGGACCAATGGTGTATCAGTTGTCCCGCCAGGGGCACTGCTGAGTAGCTATGTCCGGTTGTGATAAGCGCTGAAAGCATCTAAGTGCGAAGCACGCCTCAAGATTAGATCTCCCATTCTTCCGAAAGGAAGAGGTAAGACCGCAGGTAGACTACCTGCTTGATAGGCAGCATGTGTACGCGTAGTGATATGCTTAGCTAAGCTGTACTAATGGTCGAGGGCTTGACCTGCTTCAGAGTTGATATTAGCATCCTGAAAGCTTTTTAATTCATCTTGTCTGGCTCCGGTCTTTTCAGATTTGTACCGGATTCCCAGTTTTTAGTTAGCCAATTTGAGGTTTGTGAAATAGCCTCCTGGTGATTAGAGCGAGGTGGTACCACCCGTTCCCTTCCCGAACACGGAAGTGAAACGCCTCAGCGCAGACGATACTGAGGGCGCAGGCTCTTGTGGAAAATATGTCATCGCCAGGAGGCTTTTCTATACCCTTTTTCTGACACAATTGTCCCCCCTTGCGGGGGATTTTTTGTTTTAAAGGGGGAAAATATGAGTTTTTCGTAATTAGTTTTTCGTTTTTGGTATGCAGGGACAGGTTTTGCCTCTGCCCAGCCCGTCCAATCAGAGCAGGAGGCCACAAGGGCCGCCCCTGCACAGCATTTATTCGTTACTCTTAACTCTTCTCTTCTGATTTTGGCTCTGAATTTCGTACCCTATTGAGTTATTGGTTCTCTTCTTCTGCCTTTTCTCCTGAAAAGTGCTATAATTAGCGCCAAATGAAGAAGATGACTGATTTATCAGCGCTCATCGCCAAGAATACTCCGCCTGAAATGCTGGACTTTCTCAGGACGGCGGGCAAAACGGCTGAGGCCGAAGGCCGGCGGCTGTTCGTCGTAGGCGGTGTAGTCAGGGATCTGCTGATGGGCAGACCTAATCTTGACTTCGACCTGGTGGTAGAGGGCAACGCCATCAGCCTGGCCCAAAAATTGGCTGAAACTTATCAAGGCCGCACCATTGCGCATACCCGCTTTACCACTGCCAAACTGCGGTGGGGACGCTGGGTGGTGGATATCGCTTCAACCAGGAGTGAAAGCTACACCCGGCCGGGCGCTTTACCTTCTGTCGTGCTGCATCCCGATATCCGGCAGGATCTCTGCCGGCGCGATTTCACCATCAATGCTATGGCCGTCTCCCTTGCCCCGTCCGATTTCGGGCAATTAACCGATATCTTCCATGGGCAGGAGGACCTTTCTGCCGGACTCATCCGTATTCTGCATGAACGCAGTTTCCAGGATGATGCCACTCGCCTGTGGCGGGCAGTACGCTACGAGCAGCGCCTGGGATTTAAGATTGAAAGAGACACCCTGGCCCTGCTCAGAAGGGACCTCAAATACCTGGATACCATTTCCGCCGACCGGCTGCGCAATGAGTTGGAGCTGTGCCTGGTTGAAGAAAAACCGGAGCAGGCGCTGGAAAGGGCTTCCTATCTGGGACTGCTGGCCAGAATATCCCCTCAGTGGCAGGTCGCTAAGACTGCTGTTAAGAATCTGGTGCGCGCCCGCACCCGCCTGCAACCTTATACGCCGCCGTCTGAACTCTACCTGGCGATATTATTTTATAACCTGAATGCCGAGGCCCTGGCAGAAATCTACCGGCGTCTTAATTTTTCCAAATCCGTCGCCCGCATTCTGCAGGAATCATACGAGTTGCATGGCAGTCTGGACAGGTTGAGGCAACCGTCCTTGAGCAAGGGTGAAATCTACCTCTTCCTTAAGGACTATTCCCAGAACGCCTTGCTGGCTAATCTGCTGTGCAGCGATGAGTCTG
>DAOUFH010000178.1:0-9216 GCA_034429955.1 Dehalococcoidales bacterium | reverse complement strand
TTCCCGTTTTGAAGGAGCACCCCAAGGCACCCATCCCACTGATACCTTACCCGGCTGCCGGTCTGTAATTGTGGTGGGATTGCGACTCCTGGATGGAGCAATTCAGACAATATTCAGGAATTTTGAAGACGGCAAACGTGCGGCACAGGGTGTTTACGGCACTTATGGTTATACGATGGCACCTAATTTTCACCTGTTGTATGCAGTATATGATCTTGCGCAGTTTATCGAGCGCCAAACTGGTGCTGCGGCCGTGCCTACTCAGGTCGGGCCCTTTGCAGCCGGCCGACCTGTCCTCAGCCAGCGTCATGCCGCAGTAGCAGCCGGTTTGGGAGAATTCGGCTGGTTGAGTATTGTCCTGACGCCTCAATTCGGTCCCAGAAATCGTTTCGGAAGCATTTTAACTACTGCAGAACTTGAACCTGATCCTATGTACAGTGGTACTCGACTGTGTGACCCCAGCAAATGTAATATTTGTACCACCGTCTGTCCCACCGGCGCACTCAGTAAATATGGTGAAAAAGAAGCCCGCCGTGTAGTTTACAAATATGAAAAGGGAGATAAAATTTACGATTACTGCCATGTCAATATGACCAGATGCCGGATTGGAGCGCAAGGGTTAATGAGTATGACGGGAGTGGATAAAGACCTGGTTAGTTCTGTCGAGGCCTCTACCCAGGAGGTCGATACAGTCGCTATGAATATGCGTTCTCCTGACGGCGGTCTCCAGGGTTCACCAACCTGGCGCTGTGGCAGGTGTCTGGCTTACTGTCCGGCCGGCAACTGGAAGACTCATTTCAAGGAGAGAGGGCTATCCGATCATTTGCCGGTATAGCGCCTCCAGTCGGAAGCCTGTTTTATCCTTTTAAAGGATTGAGGGTTATTTGTAGCATGACCTGTTTTGAATAGTGCCCCTGGTTGTACCGCTTGCCGAAATGGCTTTAAATAGGATATGTCACTGGATTAACCGAATATAAAGATTTTGAGCTCAATTAAGTTGTTAATATAGATAGTCCGTTGCTTTAAAACAACAGGGAGGCCCTTTCTTGTCAGGGTGGGCCCTGGGGGACAGTTCCCGAAGTTCTGTTTGAGTAGAAGGGGATCATTCCGGCGGTATAACAACTCCTTGTTAGTTCCAAGTTGGATTGACAAAATCCATTCAAGGTAATACAATGTGATTACATTGTATTAATAGAGGGGGTGGGAAAGATGTTAAAAAAACTTACCAGGCATGGCAACAGCCTGGCTCTGGTGATAGATAAAGGGGTACTTGAGCTTCTTAATATTGACGACCAGACCCCGCTTGATATTTCTACAGACGGTACCTTGCTGATTATTGCGCCGGTACGGGACGAGCAGCGACGGCAGCAATTCCATGAGGCACTATTAAAAACTAACACCAAGTACGGTCAGGCTCTTAAAAGGCTGGCCAATTGATAGAGCCTGTTTTTCTTTCACTCGAAGAAATAATTGAAATTCACAACGACCAGTTAAAGCGGTATGGCGGGCTCGCCGGTATCCGCGATATTGAGTTATTAAAATCCGCAATCTCTATACCGGCTGCCGGTTTCGGCGAAAATTATCTACATACGGATATTTTCGAAATGGCAGCCGCCTATCTCTATCATATTGTACGGAATCACCCGTTTACAGACGGTAACAAACGGACTGGTGCGGTAGCCTCAATCGTCTTTCTCATAATGAACGGGATAGAAGTCAACGCAGACGAAGACAGTTTCGAGAGGACGGTTCTCTTGGCCGCCGAAGGGGCAATGGACAAAGCGGCTGTTGCTCAGTTCTTCAGAAATAATTCAGGCAAGGCTGAATAACCCGTGACAATCCCCGAACTCACGCCTGAGCATTAAGGTAAGGTTATTACCTGCTGTTGGATTCAAATTGGACTGTAAATTTTGGGGTGAAAGAGTTATTTGAGGCTAATTTAAGATAATGTAATTACCTTGAGTATGGTGGAGATAGGGGGATTCGAACCCCCGACCTTCGCGATGCGAACGCGACGCTCTCCCAACTGAGCCATATCCCCACATGACCTACATTGAGATTATAGCATATAGCTCCGGCTTTATAAATTGCCTTGTGAATCTATTGAGCACTGCCCACTGCGCGGGCCAGGCTTGTCGCGGCTATCTGATTTATGATAGGGTGTAAGCTGAGATTGCTTTTTCAGTGTGATAGATTAGAAAGGACTGTTTGTGACTGATACTGCTAACCTCATAGGTGCCGTCACGGCCGTGGCTTATCTGGCCTTGATTAGCGCCATGTTCTCTGCGCGGATGGCTAAAAAAGTTAAACTGGTCGGCTGGCTGGGATGGCTTTCCGCCCTTATAATCCTGCCTTTAGCCTATCTTCTTTTGCCAGCCGTTCAGGAAAATCGTCCCCCGCTCTATTTTCTCTGGCTGGGGCTGATGCTGGCCTTTGCGCTCTTCGAATTGATAGCCGATGATATACTTAAAGTTGATTTGCGGACTAAAAAGTCTAGATTAATACCTTACGTGGTCTTCTTTTTTGCGGCGTCCGGCGGTTTGCTGGGCCTGGCCTCTCAAGCCGGTACGGTCTGGACTGTTGTGGCCGTAATTCTTTACCTGGTGATGGCCGTACTGGCCTTCGCCAAACGGGCTGTAGCGGAAAAATAAATTTATGGAAAGAAGGTGCCGGGTGGAAATAATCAATATCAGTGACACTCAAAGTTTTATTACCAAGGATACCTCGGCCATCCGGGAAATCCTTTCTCCTGCCAACTCCTCTCTGCAGCATCAGAGCCTGGCTGAAGCCAGAGTGGCTCCGGGTAAGATCACTGCCACGCATTATCATATCCGGACTGAGGAAGTGTATTATATCCTGGAAGGTAACGGACGTATGATGCTGGAGAGTGAATCCCAGCCGGTTAAAGCGGGAGACGGCATCGTTATTTTACCCGGTCAAAAACATGCTATCGAAAATACAGGCGAGGGAGAACTGGTCTTGTTGTGTTGTTGTACTCCGGCTTACCGTCATGACGATACAGTACTGGTTTGAGACAAACAAAAGAGGCTGAACCTTCAGCCTCTTTTAGAATAACCACCAATTGACTGGTAAATTAGCCTTTGCCGATGCGGAACATTTTGGTACCGCAGGTAGGGCAGGTGCCCTGGGTCGCCGGCTTACCATTCTTCATGGTAATATTCTTGGCGTTCTTCATCTCTTTCTTGGCGCGGCATTTTACACAATATCCTTGCATGGATACACCTCCTTTTTGTAGCTAATCTACCTTATTTACACTCGCTTGTCAATAGGTTTGTGTCTGAATTTTAAAAAAAACTCAAAAAAAGGCCCTATTTGGTACTTAAGTATGGGTGAAAACAGCCTGAAAACGACCGGTAATCGCTTTGAGACTGGCGATATAGTTAACATAATATTAAATACCGGCAAAAAAGAGGACCTGCGACTGAAAAATGATAACGCCTGGTAGCCTTACAGTAGCTCGATTTCTTTCAGATCAGAGGACACTATCAGCCTGGCCTCGGTCAGAGACTGCACTTCTGCGGGAGTCCAGCCCGGAGCGATCTCTTGCAGCACTGGGCCTTGAGATGTGAATTTGATTACAGCCAGGTCGGTGACCACCATATCTATGCAGCCCGGGGCAGTCAGCGGAATGCTGCATTTATGGACTATTTTAGGTTTATTGTCTTTGGTGGTATGTTCAGTAGCTCCTATCAGGCGTTTGGCGCAGAAGGCCAGGTCCATGCCTCCGCCGATATTGCCGACACCTCTGCCGGGGAACATCCAGTTAGCCAGGTCTCCTTGTGCGGAGACTTCCAGTATACCCAGCACTGAAATATCGACCCGGCCGCCTCTTATCATAGCGAAGGAGTCGGCGTGGCTAAAAAAGCACATGCCGGGTCTGGCGTGAATATACTGTCCGCCGGCGTTGATCAAGTCCACATCGGCATAGTCGGGATGTTCTTCAGCGGACACCACCGGGCCGAATCCCAGAGCGCCGTTTTCGGAATGATAAAACACTTCCATACCTTCCGGCACAAAGCTGGAACAGAGGGTCGGTATACCGATACCCAGGTTAACTACCGCTCCATCAAAAAATTCACGGGCTATCCGCATGGCAATAGCTTCACGGCTGAGACGTTCTTTAGTCATCCGGCAGACCACCTTCAAAATGAAAATCAGCGAATTCCAAATGGCGTGGGAAACCGGTCGGTTCGCTGACTTTGATGATGCGTTTGACATATAAGCCCGGTACCACCACGCAATTGGGATTGATCTGGCCCGGAGCGACTATTTCATCCACTTCGGCGATGGTAACATCGGCCGCCATCGCCATAATCGAGTTAAACTGGCGTTGGGTGCCGCGGAAGATCAAATTGCCGTAGCGGTCGGCTTTCCAGGCTCTGACCAAAGCGAAGTCGGCCCGCAGGCCGTATTCCAGCAGGTGTGCCTTGCCGCTGAAAAAACGTTTTTCTTTATTTTCCTCGATCACTGTACCCGGACCGGTAGGAGTGTAAAAAGCAGCTATGCCGGCGCCTCCGGCACGGATGCGCTCTGCCAGTGTGCCCTGGGGTACCATTTCAAGTTCAACTTCTCCTGAGGTTATCTGTTTTTCCGCTTCACTGACTTTTTTAGCTGAAGTCGAGAAGGGAAAAGAGGCGATAACTTTTTTAACCTGGCGGTTTTGAAATAAAACGCGGTGGTCGTCATATTCCAGGGTCAGCCCCGTGCCGCCGGCAGTGTTGGCCACAATAGTCAGTTGTTGAACACCTGTTTGAGCCAGGGCTTTGATTAGAAAATAGGGTGTGCCGCCGGGACCGGCGAAGTTGCCGATGAAGACAGTTGAACCGGTTTTGATATCGGCAACCGCCTCAGCGAACGAGGTAAATATCTTGTTGATCGTCATATTACCGCCTGATAATTGAGTTTTAACTCTGGTCGGGAAAACTAAGTCAGGCTGACCGGCCCAGCGATATCCTTTTCCTGCAAAGCTTTGATAAGCCTGAGCAATTTAACATCTCTTTCGTGGCAGACTTCCGCTTCGCTTTTGCCTTTGTAATCATAGAAACCGTGGCCGGTCTTGACTCCCAATGCCCCCTCTTTTACCAGACGGTTCAACAGCACCGGTTGATAGTCTATCGGTGTGCTTTTACTGGTTGAGACTGCTTTAGCCGAGATATCCAGTCCTCCGAAATCGATGCGCTGGCAAATGCCCACTACCATCATGCGCAGGGCCAGCCCCCAGATGGCGGCTTCATCGATATCTTTGCAAGACAGATAGCCGTTGTCCATCAGCCAGTAGACTTCCCGTTGAAAGGCTACCTGCAGACGGGTCACCATATAGCCGGGCAGAGGCTTATTGAAAATGATGGGTTTTTTGTCCATCTCCCGCAGCATGGCTGCGATAGTTTGCACATATTCTGCCTTGGTCTGAGGGCCTTCAACCACATCCACCAGGGGAATAATCTGGGGAGGTGAATACCAGTGTACCATCAGCAGTTTATCGGGACGTGAAGTTTCGATAAAGTCAAATATATTGAAAAAGGAAGTATTGGAGGCCAGTAAAGTACGCGGCGGACACAGGGCATCCAGCTGCTTAAAGACCTCTATTTTGGCCTCTTTATTTTCGACAATGGTCTCGATAGCCAGGTCGGCATCAGGCGCAGCTTCCTCCAGGGAGGTAGTTTTGAAAATGCGGTCCAGTATCGGTTGGTATTCGCTTTCCCAGACCAGTCCGCCTTCAATCATAGTCTTCAGGCTGGATTTGATAAGAACGTCCGCCCTTTCGAGGGCCTGAGCAGAGCTGTCCTGCAGGGCTACCTGATAGCCGGCTTGAGCGAAAGATTGTGCGATGCCATGTCCCATCGTCCCTGCCCCAACTACCAGCACTTTTTTTATTTTGTCCATATACCTATCCCTATCTGTATTCTATCCGGTATCAGTCCGGAACTGTCTATGCAGAGTATTATCCGATGGCGGTTAGTCCTCCATCCACATACAGGATTTGTCCGGTTATAAAGTCCGAGGCCTGTGAAGCCAGAAAAACACAGGCTCCCACAATATCGGCAGGCTGTCTGACTCTACCCATCGGGCAGTTAGACAGGAACCTTTTCAACTTTTCCGGGTCCTGCAGGGTTTTTTCTGAAAAGCGTGTGGCTACTGTAGAGGGCGCGATAGCATTGACATTGATTTTATAAGGCGCCCATTCTGAAGCCAGCGAGCGGGTCAGCATATCCACGGCGGCTTTGGTGGCCGCATAACCTTCGTTACCCCCCCAGGCGGTTGCCCTCGTGCCACGCACTGAAGACAGATTGATGATTTTACCTTTCTGCCGCTCTATCATCAATTTGCCGAACTCCCGGCAGGAAAGCATGGTTCCCCGCACATTGATATCGAATAAACAGTCCCAATCCGCGACGGGAAAATCAACCGCGTTGTTTTTGACATTGATACCCTGGGCGTTAACCAGTATATCGACTACTCCAAAGTCGGTTATGACCTTATCCCGCAGTGAGGCTATGCTTTTTTCGTCAGTGATATCGACCTGGTAAGCCGCTGCTTCAGAGTCACTGTATTTTGATAATACATCATGAGCGACGTCTTCGGCTCTGGATAAGGTGCGGCTGGCAATAACAATTTTGGCTCCGTATTCAGCCAGTCCTTTAGCCAGGGTTTCTCCGATTCCTCCGCTGCCGCCGATGATAACTGCGACTTTTTTATCTACTCTAAACAGGTTTGCCATTAATCCCCCTCTACACTTGTCCCGATTCCCCAATATTGCCTGAAATCGCCTGATTTTACAAAATTCAGGCATAGTAATATTACGGGTATTTTATAGTACAGATTATTCAGTAATGGAGTTTATTATTTTTCAGGTTTTTTCAGACCGAGTATCTTACGGGCTTCATCCGGAGTGCAGGGTTCCTTCCCCATCTCCCGGGCGATGCGTACGATTCTGGCTACCAGTTGGGCATTGCTCGTGGCGAGTTCACCTTTGCGGTAGTATAAGTTGTCTTCCAGTCCTACCCTGACGTTGCCGCCCAGAATCATACCCATAATGCCCAGGCCGAGTTGAATACGCCCTACACCCAGGGTGGTGAAATAAGATTCCGGAGGAATATATTGCAAATAGGTGGGCAGAAACATCCAGTTAGCTACCTGAGCTCCCTGATAGGCCATACCCAGAATCAAAGTCATACAATAGGGCTTCTTTATCAGGCCCTTTTCAATTAACAGATCGGCTTCGTATATCATGGCTACGTTATAGATTTCCATCTCGGGTTTAACGTCGAACTGATTCATGCGTTTAACAAAATTTTCGATTTCGGTACGGGTATTCATGAAAGGTGTGCCGGCGCCTTCGCCGATGGTGCGTACCATGGTGCCCATGTTGAGTGACGCCATTTCCGGGCCGGCCTCCAGACATTCGGTACGCTGTTCGACGGTCAGATTGCTGCCGCCGCCGGTCGAATCCTGTAAAATCAGATCGCATTTGGCGCGAATGCGCTCGTGAATATCTTTGAAGACATCCGCTCTGCCGGTGGTGGTGCCGTTGGGATTTCTGGCATGGATGTGCACAATGGCTGCGCCCTCGTTGTAACAGTCGTAAGCCGAATCTGCTATCTCACGCGGCTGTTCGGGTACTGCCGGGTTCATTTTTTTGGTGACCAGGGCTCCGGTTTGCGCAACGGTGATAATCACTTTGTTGTCGGGCATTTTCTGGTAAATCGTAGCCAAAATATTTCCCCTTTCTATCCCATAACGGGATTCAGTTATTTTTCATCTACAATCGCAACCAGTCTGACCAGTGACGCTTCTCCTCCCTGGTATCTGATGGGGAAGCAGGCCAGAGTACAGCGTTTGCCGGTAACTTCGTCGATCTGACCGCCGGCTATTTCTATGCCGGGAATATTGTGCTGGGCCAGCGCCAGATGACAGGGCTCATAAATCGGGAATTCTTTATTGGCATCTTTACCGGTCTCTTCGTAGTATTCTTTCCACAGACAGCCGGCGTATTTATCCAGTGGAGCATGGGCACAGGGATGGTCCATCGCTCCTCCATCTATGGCAACGGCCTTGACTTCATGTTCGATAAACCAGTCGGCGGCTTCGGTGTAAAAACCGGGATAATGATTAAAAAAGACATAGGGATACTTGGGGAAATATTTATGCCAGCCGGTGTTGATGACTACGAAATCCCCTTTTTTAATTTGAGGACTGGCATTATCAAGCTCTTTTCTGCCGATGATGTCCCATTTCTTCAGGTGCCGCATATCCACTATTACGCCTTCGCCGTAACAACTGGACAGGGGCAGTTGGTCGATGGTGGTGCCGCCTTCCAGCACATGCAGCGGCGCATCCATATGGGTTGAAGCATGAAACTTGGTTTTGATAACAGTGGTCATCTTGTTAACACGGCCGCGCCGGGGGTCTCCCGGAAACAGGTCTCTTTCAGGGAAAGAGACTCTTTCCACGGTTGTATCTACCATAGTCGGCCAGGGCCACAGCGGGACACCGGCGTAGAACGGTTGAGATAAATCATAAAATTTTAAAGTCAATGGTTTCCTCCCTTAAACAGAGATGATAAGTCCTTATACCCTTCTTTTTACCACAAATTCAGCCAGATTGATAAATGATTCTTTGACAGGATTATCAGGCAGAGGCTGAATAGCCCGGCAGGCCTTATCGCGGTAAGTGCTGGCGGCTTTATAGCATTCGTCAACAATATCGGAATTGCGGATTTGTTCGATCGCTTTGGGAATATTTTCCAGCTTGGAACGGTCTTCGAAAAATCTTTTGACCGGATTATCCTCTGGATAACGTTCAACCATCAGCATGGCCGGCATGGTATAAGTGCCCTGCTTCAGGTCGGAGCCGGCCGGTTTGCCCAGTTCAGATTCGGTACCGGTATAGTCCAGTATATCATCGACTATCTGGAAGGCCAGTCCCAGATTATGGCCGTATTCTCTTAAAATTTTAATCGATCCCTCCGGAGCCTGGCTCAGGACTCCCCCTGATTCCGTAGCCAGACAGAAGAGTGAAGCCGTTTTGCCGAAGATCCTCTGTATATAGTCTTCAATCGTCTGGTTTAAATTAAAAGCGTTCTTGGCCTGATTCAGTTCGCCGCTTGAAATTGTCATCAACGTCTGTGAGAACAGGTGAACGGCCCGCAGGTTTTGGGTATCGGCTACCTCGACACCGGCTTTGGCGAACAGATAG
>DAOUFH010000177.1:0-5221 GCA_034429955.1 Dehalococcoidales bacterium | reverse complement strand
AACCGCCTGTATCCTGGACAGTTGCGAGGGCTCCAGGGGAGTCAACAATAAGACATTAATCTTGCGCATCAGCACCACCTCTGTATCAATAAACTACACCTGACTCGCACGAGACGCTGTGGAACGGGACAGCTAAGGATAAAGTCCGCTGCAGTTATTGTATACTGTCCGGCCTTATTTTACATGACAGACACCGCCGGAAAACAGTCCCTTAATTTGTATATAATATACAAATTAAGGCCGGGATGGCACGATTTCAGCCGTTTCACTTGACACAGTGAATCAAATCGCTAAAAAATATAATATAAGCATCCTGTGGTATTCAACATATTTTACTTACGGCATACCTGGTTCTATTGAGGTGGGTCCTTGCATCGAAGGCCCGTTCCCGGAAAAGGCCCGGCTCAAACGGCCGGATGAAAGGACAAGGAGATTGAGATGGCGGATATTTTAAATGAAGCCAACGGCCTGTTACAGTGCAAAGAGTGTCCCTGGTATAAATCCTGTGTGATGCCGATGCGCTTTACGGCCGAAGACCTGAAAAAACAACTTGAATCGACCGCGCCCGGTATGGGGGCGTCAACTAATGACATGGGGTTACAGAATATGCTTTCCGGGATGGCTTCAGCCGCCCAGAATTCCCTGCTGGAGGCCTGCCCGGTTTTTGTCGAACGTTTGCGCTCGAATGCCAAACTGGCGCAAAAGCTGAAACAAATTATGCAAAACTGGAGTAATGAAGGATAAAGATGAACAATAACCAACCTGTGACTGTCTATCTGGGACTGGGATCCAATCTGGAAGACAGGCAACGCAATTTAAATATGGCACTGGACTTTCTTTCAGAAAGGATGAATATCGAAAAGATGTCTCCCGTTTATGATACAGCACCGGTTGGCAACATCAATCAGCCGCGTTTTCTAAATATGGTCATCAAGACCAGTTCCAGATTGCCTGCTACGACCTTATTGTTCATGGCTAAAGGAATCGAGTCCAAACTGGGCAGAGTGCCGGTTGATTCTCCCAGGCCGATAGATATCGATTTACTGTTTTATGGCGACCAGGTCATAGATACACCCCCCAATCTGGTGGTACCCCACCCCAGGTTGCACGAAAGGGCCTTCGTACTGGTTCCGATGGCCGATATAGCTCCCGATATGGTACACCCACAGCTCAAAAAAACTATCCTGGAGCTTAAGGATGAAGTGGAAGGCAAAGAGGATGTAGTCCTGTTCGGTGACGTCCAGGGAAATCAGTAAAATGTACGAACTGGTAGTAGAAAAACAAATCGAAGCAGCGCATTACCTGAGAGGCTATCAGGGCAAATGCGAAAATCTGCACGGTCATCAATACAGCGTGGTAGTACGCTTAAAAACCGCCCGGCTTAATGATATCGGTCTGGCTTTTGATTTCACAGATATCAAACGTTACCTGAACCAGATACTGGAGAGAATGGACCACGTTTGCCTGAACGATATCCCGCCCTTCGATAAAATCAATCCTTCTGCGGAAAACATCGCAACTACAATTTTCAACGAACTGAAAACCCGGCTTAAAAACGAAGAAGCGAAAGTAGCGGCGGTTGAAGTTTGGGAGAACCCTAAACAGGGTGCTGTCTACACTGAAGATTAAAAATAGTTCTGGCGGGTTATATTACAGGCACAGTACAGCCTTCTCGTCAGGGAGAATGCAGTAAGTTTCAGCTATCGCTCTAGTTCAAATTGGCAGGAGGCAGCAGGTTAGGAATGGTATCCGATATGGGATAACTGACCTGACAGCGCTGGCAATAAAGAGCCCCGGATATTATTTCATTATCATCGGCTTTTTCGGTTCTGAGTTCCAGCTTGCCTTTGCAGACCGGACAGACCAGAAGGGCCATCAGTTCTTTCTTCATGACTGAATTATAGCATTTTCGAGATGACAAAAGAAGAGCATTTCAGACTGCCACCAATCATTGGCTTATACACAAAGAAAACCCCCTGACTGTAAGTCAGGGGGTTTTTATTAAGACCAGGTTTAAATTTACTTCTTTTCGGTCTTGGCTTCAGCCTTGGCCTCTCCGGCAGGAGCGGCAGCGCCCTCGGCAGCAGGAGCAGCAGCGCCCTCGGCAGCGCCTTCAGCGGCAGCTTGAGGTCTCTCTTCAACCGTTTCAGTAGGCCGCAGAGACACTTTCACGATAGTCAGATCGGCATCATTCAGGATAGTGATATCCGGCAGGTTAATATCTTTAACATGGATAGCCTGATCGACTTCTTTGATGCTGCTGATGTCAACATCAATTCTATCGGGCATTTTGTCCGGCAGACATTCAATATGCAGGGTATCGAGAGTACGATAGAGCATATTCTCTCTGATTTTCAGGGCAGGTGACTCACCGATAAGGTTAATGGGCACTTCTACTTTAATCTTTTCAGTCATATTGACTTCATATAAATCAACATGCAAGAGATTGCCTTTGATGGGATTTTTCTGTACTTCACGAATCATAACGACCCGGTTTTTGGATTCATCGGCAACCTTTAAGTTGATCAAACGGGTCAATCCGGCCCTGGAAACGACCTTGCCAAGGGAGGCCGCTTCGCTCTGCAGCGCACGGGACTCGACGTTATGACCGAACAGATGGACCGGAACGACACCCTTGTTTCTTAAAAATCTGACCTTTTTGCCGGTGACTTTCCGTTCTTCAACTGCTAATTCGATTCTCTCAACCATGTATGTCTCCTTAATTAATCGGCATAAGCAAAGCGGGATTCAATCCATCCGGGGTACTTCCGCACGGCCTTAATCCCAAGTCAGACAGAGCCCGCTGCGATATCCGTTACTGAGGGCATTAAAACCCAACAAATGATTATTTTAACAATTATTCATTGTTTAAGCAAGCGAGCGGGGATGCAGTATCGAAAGAAGGGCAATCAACTTTTAATTAATTTACCCATTTCTTCCAGATTCTTCTCTGCGTTCCAGCAATGACAAGAACCAACTTTTATCATGCTGGAGGAGTCCCGCAGGGGTGACGAGGCATCCGGGGCTGGGCATTACGAAAGGCTAACTCAGCTTATCCCCTGTCTAAAAGCTAACAGCTAAAAATCTATAAGCTATCTACTCCTTCTCCATCTCGAAAGCTTTATGCAGGGCATTTACGGCATCTTTGACTTTGGATTCTTCAATAACGCAGGTAATGCGAATCTCAGAGGTTGTAATCAATTGAATGTTTATTCCGGCCTGACTGAGCGAACTGAACATCTTGGAGGCATAACCGGGAGTATTCTGCATACCGGTCCCCACGATGCTGACTTTGCCCAGCCTGGAATCGGTCACAACTTCCGCTGCTCCTATTTTATCCGCAATTTTCTTAATCACCGTAGCGGCTTTTTTGGCATCGCCCCGGGTGACTGTAAAAGTAAGGTCGGTAGTATTCTCTTTAAAGGCATTCTGAACAATGGTATCCACACTGACTCCGGCGGCTGCCAGAGGTTCGAAAATCGCAGCGGCTACACCGGGTTGATTGGGTATGCCGGATAAAGTTATCTTGGCAACATCCAAATCATGAGCGATGCCCCTGACTTTATTACGAACTTCCATTGATTCTCCTCCGTGTATCAATGTACCGGGATTATCGTTGAAACTGGAGGCCACCAGTATGGGCATACCATAGGCGCCGGCCAGCTCAACCGCACGAATATGCAGGACTTTATTGCCGCTGGAGGTAAGCTCCAGCATTTCTTCATAGCCGATGTCTTTAAGCTTGCGGGCATCCTGGCAAATCCGCGGATCGGCGGTATAGATGCCTTCGACATCGGTCAATTTCTCACAGACTTTCGCCTTCAGGCTGATGGCCAGAGCGACTGCGGTAGTGTCCGAACCGCCGCGCCCGAGCGTGGTCATATCGGATCCCTGGGTAATACCCTGGAAACCGGCTACAATGACTATTTTGTCCTCATTAAGCTCTTTGACGATACGATCCGATTCAACTCTGAGGATTTTAGCGCTGCTGTAGGCGCCGTCGGTGTAAATACCCGCCTGGCGGCCGTTCAGACTGATGGCTTTATACCCCAGGGAATGTAAAGCCATGGCCAGCAGGGCACTGGAAACGATTTCACCGGTGGATAAAAGTACATCCATTTCCCGGCTGTCCGGCTGGTCGGTGATTTGATGGGCCAGTGTTATCAGGTCATCGGTGGTGTCTCCCATGGCGGAGATAACTACCACCACCTGGTTACCTTTATCCTGACTTTTGGCGACACGCTCGGCAACATGGCGAATTTTTTCAGGGTCGGCTACCGAACTGCCGCCGTATTTTTGCACAACAATGGACATAAACCTACCTCTGGCCTCGCAACTTGATACGGATTTTTGTGAAATTCCTGCCCCGGACTCCAATTCAGACCTGCTTGATTCAGCCTTTGATCAGCTTATTAATGATACCATACCCGGCTTTCTCCTGGAAACCGGTGGACGCGGCTTCTTTTTCAGTCAGTCGCAGGGCTCCGTCAGGCTGTATTCCGGGTCCCCAGATCAGGAACGGGACAGGATCGGCGGTATGAGTCTGGATATCGATGGGGGTAGGATGGTCGGGCAATACCAGCAGTTTTAGACTGTCTTTACGATAGTCAAGCAAACGGCTGACTATTTCACGGTCGGTCTTTTCGATAGCCTCTATTTTATGCTCGATTGAGCCGCTGTGTCCGGCCTCGTCGGGGGCTTCCACGTGGACAACCACCAGGTCATGACTTTCCAGGGCTTTAAGCATACCCTCGGCCTGAGCAACATAGTCATTGTCCAGACCATCGGTCACACCCGGCACTTTAAGTACCTCCAGGCCGGCCATTTGAGCTATGCCGCGCAGCAAGTCCACTCCGCTTATCATAGCGCCGTTAAGGCCGTATTGTTGTTTAAAGGAAGGTAACTCCGGCACCTGTCCGCTGGGCCAGAACAGCCAGATAGTGGTAGCCGGCAGTTCGCCGCGGGCTATGCGCGCCAGATTGACGGCGTGTTCTTGCAAAACAGTCTCCGAGCGGCGCATAAAATCCTTCAAAATATCACTGCCCGGACCTTCGGGTAAAAAGCCGGCCACCGGCCGTCCTGGAATATCATGCGGCGGAGTGCATTTCACTCCCAGCGCTTCTTCGTGCCCCTTGATTTTCAGGATATGGCGGTAGCTGACACCGGGATAAAATCCGGCAGAGGCATTACCCAGCTTTTCATCCAGGGTTTTAATCAGCTC
>DAOUFH010000176.1:0-3651 GCA_034429955.1 Dehalococcoidales bacterium | reverse complement strand
AGGTTAATTTCGCCTTCTTTAAAATATAGCCGACTACCGTGTATTAATATAAGTTGGGTAGAATTTTCAGCCGCAGCTACATCTATTCCAGCTTTAGTCAAAACGCTCCTGATCTGTTTGTGCGTATGGGTATCGAAGATATACAGACAACGCTGGTTGGCAGCCAGACCATCTCTGATATATTCCACGACAAAATGCTGCCATTCCTGCTGGCCGTTATAGATAAAACACAGATGATCATGTAGCCTTAATTTTTTAAGTTCTTCCCCAAAAGACATCATTTCCATAATCTGTTTGAACCTTCTAAAAAACAAACAACCCCCGTCAGATACTATTGGCATTCGGAGGTAGCTGTGACTTATTATAGCCAGTGGTTTTTAAGTGTGTCCAATATCAATCACAGTTTAGACATCCGGTTTGCTACAAGCTGCCTGTGCATTTCCAGTAAAACTGGAAATGCACAGGCCCTGATTACTAAACAGGGGGAAAAGAAAACAATTCGATTTCAGTCCAGCCTAACTCATCTTGTAAATCAGACAGGCTCTGTCAAGATCTTCCGCCATTTCTTTGAGAGTCTGAGAAGATGATACAATTTCTTCCACCTGAGCATTCATTTCCTGGGCAGAGGCTGAAACTTCTTCAGTAGCTGCGCTGTTTTCTTCGGAAATTCCGGCCACTGTTTCCATAGCTTTACTCACCTGAAGAGCATTAGCTGACATCTGTTCAGCAGCCGCCGTATTTTCCTCGGTAATATTGCCCACATTATCGATCACTTTAACCAGTTCATTGGCAGAATGGCTGACTTCTTGAGCTTTACTTGAAATCTCAACAATTTGATTATTGACTTCAGTTGAGGCTTGCTGGATCTGTTCCAACACCTCTTCAGATTCTTTGGCTAAAGCATAACCTTCGGAGACAGCCACAGTACCGGCATTCATAACAATAGTAGCTTCCTCAACACCTTTCTGGACAGCACTGATCAATCCGGCAATCTCTTTAGTGGCAGTAGCCGTTCTCTCCGCCAGTTTACGTACCTCATCGGAAACCACAGCAAAACCGCGGCCTTGTTCACCGGCCCGGGCAGCTTCAATAGCTGCATTCAAGGCTAACAGATTGGTCTGAGCCGCAATGTCATCAATGACTGAGACAATCTTCCCGATCTCGGTTGAACGGATACCCAGTTCCTCGATTTTCTTGGCGGTATCTGAAACAGCGGTATTAATCTTGTCCATACCGGTAAGAGTCTGACGGGTCTTTTCCACACCACTTAAAGCCGACCTGGCTGCCTGATCTGAGCCCTTTTCAGCCAGATTGGCATTATTGGCGACATGCGACATTGCTGAGGAAACTGATGTGATGGAATCAACCGCTTGGCGTACTCCGGTGGACTGTTCAGCTGCACCTTTGGATAATTGTGTAATAGCCTCAGACAGTTGATTAATAGATTTGGAAGTTTCCTGGGCGCTATTAGACTGTTCCTGGGCACCTTTAGCCATTTGCTGGCTGCTGGTAGCAACCTGTTGGGTGGAAAGGCTGGACTGGTTAGCAGCAGAGGTCAACTGTTCACTAGCCATTGTCAGTTTTTCAGCGATATCCTTCAAATGTGTAACAGTCTTGATTCTTTCTTCCAGCATTTGATTATAAGAAACCGCTATTTCACCTATTTCATCCTTTGACTTGATATCAATTCTTTCAGTCAAATCGGCCTGAGCCATTTTCTTCAAACCCCGGTTGATCTTATTGACTGCTTTGGAAATACTGCCGGACAGTATTAATCCCAGACTGAGAGAGGCAATTACTGCTATAACCGCTAAAGCTATCATCATCAAGATGGACTGCTGCTGCTGACTTTCAGCCTGGGCCATCATCCTGTCAGTGTTTTCCTGGGATCTGGTCAAAGCAGCATTAATAGCCAGGCCCATGCTATCCAGTTGCTCACCAGCCTTATCCTGCATAGAGGCAATGTAAGCGGCGTCTTTAGTACCGTCCTGAATAGCCGTCACACAATCCTGGTAGGCACTGATATAAACATCCAGTTGCCCAGAGATATCTTCAACTTCGGCAAGATCTTCGCCGGTGGTAATTTCCCGCAAAGCGTCACGCTGCTCCCTAGCTTTAGCTAATTTTGTGTCCGCGTCATCCAGGAAAGACTGCTCATTAGAGTCAAAGTAATAGGAGTAATCCAGAGAAGCGCGCAGAATGTAAGATTTCCAGTTGGCCCAATAATAATTAGCTTTATCACCCCTATCGACCTGAACCAAATAATTATGAGCTGAAGTCAGTCCATAATAACCCAAACCAAATACACCCAAAAGAAAAATAAATATTAACCCAAAACCGCCGAGTAGTTTAGCACGTATTTTTAACTTCATCTAGCAATTTGCCTCCTTAATAATTTCTTTCAGTAAAATAGTCTGATTGGTTATTAGTTTAAGATCATCAGGGCCTCCCTTTGCAGTTATCTTATTCTCAATTATTCATTAAAAGCTGTTGTGTATAGCTTCCGAATTAGTATGCAGCAGGGCATAATTAGATTCGATAGAATAAGCATAGCTTCAGGGTAAGCAGGGCAACAATTACATCTGTAGAAATAACCAACAATTTTATAGCATAATTTTTAATACAACAATTTCGCTATAAAATATGAGTCTCATTTCTGCCGTTATCAGGTGGCAGTACTCAGATAAGAGGGTGATTCGGGCATAAAGTCCGGAGGTAACTTTATTGGGATTATACCAGCACCTATAAACGCAGATATTTTGACCTATGACAACTTGAACTGTGCAGCCATTTTAGGTTGACTATCGGGCTTTATTATTTAACAAGCAATTCACAGATTTGCAGGATAATCAATTCAACTGCTTTGCATATAAAAAATAAGGGCCTGCCTTTTGGGCAGGCCCTTATTTTTTAATTCCAATAGGTTTTTATTGCGTTTTACTGCTCTTTATCAACCAGTATTCCAGACTGTCTGCCAGAGCCAGCCAGGAAGCTTCGATAATGTTGGTTGAACTGCCGACGGTATGCCATTCATTTTCACCGTCACTGGACTCAATCAACACTCTAACCTGGGAACCGGTACCGACGCTTTCTTCCAGAATACGCACTTTATAGTCGACCAGGTGCACCTGCTTCAGAGTGGGATAAAAAGCCAGCAGAGCTTTGCGTAAAGCGGCATCCAGGGCGTTAACCGGGCCGTTGCCCTCGGCCGCGGTATGCATCATCTCGGAGCCTACCGTGACTTTAACCACGGCTTCAGCCAGCATTTCATCACCGTTATCGTTGGCCCGAGTGGCAGGACGCCGCCGTTTTTCAACCACCAGCATAAAGTCCACCAGCTTGAAAGGCGGTACATAACCCGGTTTAGCTCTTCTGATTAATAGTTCGAAAGAGGCCTCCGCCTGGTCGTACTGGAATCCCAGGCTCTCCTGCTTCTTAACGTAGTCCAGCAATTTTTGGGCTTCCTTGCCGTCTTCAGATAGATCCAGTCCCAATTCTCTGGCTTTCATCACGATATTCTGCTTACCGGATAGTTCGGAAACGGTTATCCTGGACTGGTTGCCCACAGCTTCAGGTTCGACATGCTGATAGCTGCCTTTCCATTTGCTTAGAGCGTTAACATGAAAACCGGCTTTATGACTGAAGGCGTTA
>DAOUFH010000175.1:0-4668 GCA_034429955.1 Dehalococcoidales bacterium | reverse complement strand
GTCGGCAAGCACGCTTTCACGCTCATTATGCTGAAAACTCTCAGGGTACAGGGTTATTTCTGCCAGCATTCGATTGCGTTCTGCCAGGTTTTGTTCGTTATTGGCCAGGATGGTGCCTACTACGTTGCGACCCAGGATTTCTCCCTCTTTAAAACCGAAAAATTCCCGTGCGAATTTATTGATAAAAGTGATATTACCGCTGGTGTCAATCTCGATGATCAGGCTGTTGGCATTATCGATGATTTGGCGGTAGCGCTTTTCGCTTTGCTGCAGGGTTTGCTGGGTGGAGGTTCTTCTTTCGATTTCCCGCTGCAATACCCAGGAACTGAAGAAGAGTGCTGCTCCGGTAGCAATCAGGGCGAAAGGCCACCATTTGGTGAATCCGAACACGAAGGTCAATCCGACCGCCAGCAGGATAATGCCCGGACTGAGCCTGCCGGGGGTATAGGGGCGGGCGGCCGGGTTCAGGTAATGTATGATGGCGTCCAGGATGAAAACGACGCCCAGTCCGATAGCCAGGGCTACCCACCATTCTCCTCCCGTCAGCCAGCCCTGCTCGCTGATAAAGAAAAGGATGCCCATCAATATCAGCAAAAAACCCCAGAAGAGACCTCTCAAAGGGTCCTTCGGACGGTTTTGTCGACGTTCCTGCCTTACTTCCCGGTGAATTTTCTGCCGGGTCCGGCGGGTAATATCTTCTCTGAGATTTTTAGCCGGGTTTTCATTTTCATTGTATTCAGGCATTTTACTCTGTCCGTATTCAGTTGAATTCAGTATAGCACTATTCCTGATGCCTGAGAATGGAAGTGCTGCCAGGATTTACCTCTACTTTAGTATTGTTTTAGAGGCTTGATCGACCGGCACGATTTTAGATAGCGGAGGTAGTTGGATTTGGTGCGGGGTGGCGGGGATAAGATGCGGTTGCCAGCCTAGCTGACGGTCATTAATTTGCTCAGCCATTGATTGGCCTGCCGGATGAGGGGGCCGCTCAGGCTGTCTTTGGTCAGATTATTGCTGGGGCCTTGCCCGAAATACAGTCCGTCGGACAGGAGTAACGTAATGCGCGCCATGCCTGCGAAGGGAGGGGGAAAACGCAGATGGTCGGAAGGTTTAAGCTGCTCAGCCAGTTTTACCGAAGCGGCGAAATAGCTTGCCAGCTCATTTTGTATTCGGGTTTGACCGGCCTGCCAGCGCAGTATTTTGGCGCTGCTGTCGATATAAATAGCGCCGGCATCCGTGTAAGCCGCCAGGGTCTCCAGCCCGGTATCCACTCCGGCCTCCAGAATCACTCCCAGCAGCTCCTTCTTTTCAAAGTTTATACCCTTGGCTTTAAGGTAGTTGTAAGACAGTATCTTAGCTCTGGCCGGAGCCTCTCCCTTAAGCACTATGCTGTGCAGGTTGTCTCTTTTGGGCCGGAAGGCCAGTACCGATTGCCATTCTTCTCCGACAAAACGGACGGACTGTTGACGGTAAAGCTGCAGGTTGTCGCAGAAAAGCAGGTTGTATTCCAGGTCGGCCTGTTCGTCATGGTAGGGCTTAAAAAAGACTGGTTTGGTCATGCGGGCTACTCCCTGTATATCTTGTTGGGGTCACCCCTAATTATACACTATCTACAGTCTTTTTATCTTCCAGCGGTACCACGCAGGCCATCACGATATAGGCTACCAGAGTAACCCAGAATAAGAGACACAGGGCTACCACGGCCAGGATTCTTACTACCACCACATCGATGTTGAAATATTTGGCCAGTCCCCCACAGACTCCGGCCAGCCAGCGGTTATAGCGGCTGCGAAATAGTTTTCTTTCCATGTCGTGCTCCTTCGCCGGAACATCCGGCTGCTGATATCTTGTTATCTCCAGCTTAGCGTTTGGAGCACATTTTGGATTCAGAAAAACGGCCAGTCCGGCGGTAGCCGCCCGGACGGTTTCTACCTGGTCTGAAGAACGGTTGCAAGGCTCAGGATAAACTATCGAAGGCTTCTATGACGGTTTTCAGGTTTAAAATGATAAAACCGAGGTTCTCCTCGCGGATTTCACTCTGATTGGGTTCCTCATCCATCAAAACGGCTATCATATAACGCAGCACCTCCGGCTGACGGCAGTCTTTAAGCATGGTTTTGACTGTTTCGGCGAAAGTAGGGTTGGCTAACTGCGTCAGCAATACCCCCAGCCGACTGTTGATGTTTTCAAAACGCAGCAATTGTTCTTCGTTCAAGGACGGCAAAGGCTGTTTGTCCGAGGACATTATTTGCCAGACCGCGGTGGCCAGGTAGAACATCAACTCCCGTTCAGGCTGATTCAGGATGTTTTTATCTACCGCCGCCAGGTAAGCCAGCAGCACAGGCTGTTCCTTCTCCATAAGATAGGACAGTTTAAAGGCGTCCCCTTCGCTCATGTTCCACATTCTGGTGCAGACCTGTTCTACACTTTCGGCAGTTATCAGTTGCATTCTCTACTCCAATCGCCGGTTATAGATTTCGGGATAAACAGAGATATTGAAGACGGCGTACTATCAGCTTTCTCTGTTGCCTTCGTCCGGATTCAGTGGTCCGGATAAAAAAGACGCTATATAGCGTATTGTAGCATATAAAATAATCCGGCTATCTTTAGAATAATCCGGATTATTGACATAATACACTAAATTTGCAGAGGTTTTTGTTCTGCCGCTTCAGACCTCTTCATCATCGAAGCTGAACAGTTCTTCTACCGAGGTTCCCAGAATTTTAGCCACGCGGCAGGCCAGTCTTAGTGAAGGATTGTATTTGCCCTGTTCCAGGAAGATGACGGTCTCCCTTCTGACCCCTGCCAATTCGGCCAGTTTTTCCTGAGTAAGGTTGGCCATGG
The DNA here is from genome assembly GCA_034429955.1 of Dehalococcoidales bacterium. Taxonomy (GTDB): domain Bacteria; phylum Chloroflexota; class Dehalococcoidia; order Dehalococcoidales; family UBA3254; genus DATIKD01. The sequence continues at coordinate 1,824 of DAOUFH010000175.1, read as the reverse complement.
TGCGGAATTCCTTCATTCTGGTCTTCATCCGGCTTGCCCCTTTGTCCGCGGATGATAAATCAAGCCTTTCAGAAATACTACCAGGCTGCCTATCACTCCGATGGCGAAACCGGCCGGAGCCACTATCAGTCCCAGTATGAAAAATACCGCATCTTCAAAATTAAACAGACCGCTGATGGCATTATGCAGGAAAATTCCCAGCACGAAAGCCGCTGCCGAGCATCCGCACAAGATAATAAAAGCCTTCTGCCATTTCAACCAGGTGCTGCTTAAGAAAGGTTCCGCTTTTTCGTAGTAAATATAGGAGAAGACGTAGACCGCTGCGCCTGCCAGCAATAAAGTGCCCAGCAGATAGTTGATGCCCGGTTCCTGCAGCAGTTCATACATGAACGGCATTACCAGGAAGACCAGTGCTGCGACGAAAAAAATGAACCCGTTGCGTATCGATTTATTGATATTTTCCTTCACTCTCTCATCGAACGGGCTGATTTTTCTGCGGCTGATAAGCTGCCAGATTTCGCGGTGTGCGAAGAGCAGTCCGCCGGCGATCAGACAGATTGCGATGAATAACGATTCAACTGCTATCTGCATCAGAGCCGCCAGCACGGTTATGCCGAGTATAATCCAGAATACCCTGCTTTTTTTCATACGTCATACCTCTGGTAGTTATATAATTCTAACGTTATATAAATCTAACATACACTATCAAAGCAGAGTTGTCAACAATGATTGGGAAATACCAGGGTGATTAATAAATACGCAAATATTTAAACCTGCGTATTTGTAGGCCAGTCAAGGATTTAACTCATAAGTTAGGGTTGTTACAGCCTGCTATCAGGTTTGTATTATTTATATATTCCTTAAAAAGTAATATTGTTGATATTTATTTTGGGGTTCTGGCACCCAGATGATTTGTGTAATATTCAGGTTGATGCGTACTAGATGAATATCTAAAATCAAACCAGTGCTTGAATACAACAAAATAATCCTCTCTATGTAAGAAATAATATTGAGTCTCGATAACTTTAGAGTTAAAGGTAATCATTCCCAATAATTCTCCGGGTTATCTTCAAATCCTGTTAACAATCTGAGATTAGATAATACAATTCAAAGGGGGCATGATGAAGTTCAAGACTAAAGCATTGAGAATATTGCTGGCGTTAGTGCTGGCTATAGGGGCGTGCCTGATTATCGCACTGCCTGCAGCGGCAGATGTTACATCCGCTTCTGTTTCGATATCCGACTCAACTGCCGGAGCAGTTGATACCGATTATACTATCAATTTTAATGTTGGCGGTGACGGTTTAGCTGCCGGAGTAAACGTACATATTACTTTTCCGGAAGGAACAGTAATTAATTCAGGATCTTTAGCAGGGACACTAAATACTAATCCTATTGTTACAATAGCTGGCAATGCGGATACCCGAGTTGTTAGTGTAACCAGTCCCATAGAGGTAGTGTCTAATGGAGCAGTTGCATTAGTATTGACAGCCGGTATTACCAATCCGACGACTGCAGCCACAAATTATACGGTAACGGTATATACTGATGCAGCTTCTGATGGTACACCTGTTACGTCACAGGTATATACTATTACGTCTGGAGCGGCCACGCACCTGGTAGTAAGTGGAGATGCCGCGATGACAGCCGGAGGCAGTAACGAGCTGACCGTAACGGCCAAAGATGCCTATGGCAATACAGACACCGCATATGCAGGAGCCAAGAATCTGACCTTCAGCGGACCGTCTGCGGCGCCTGATACGACAGTGGCAACCGTGGAAGGGGTCGAGATAGGCGAGATAACTGCGGTGACTTTTACAGCAG
>DAOUFH010000174.1:0-6800 GCA_034429955.1 Dehalococcoidales bacterium | reverse complement strand
AGGGACTTAAAGTAGATACCTGGATACTGAAGTGTTAACTAACATCGAAGGTACAATAGAGAATCTCTTGACCGTTCTTTAAGCCTGGCGGTTAAAATCCCCCTTCATTTCCCCCTTTATCAAAGGGGGAGGGTTCCGCCGAATCCTCTCCCTTTTAGAAAAGGGAGAGTTTGAGAGGGATTTTGATAATCGCCGAGTGTCTGAATGTCGTCGGTTATTGGAGAGAGGGCCAAATCCCTTCTGTATCATCCCTTGGCTAAAGGGCAAGGCGGGAGAGGGTGTAATAGGCAGTTATAAGTGATAAGTTACAGGTTTTAAGTTTTTAACCAGGACAAAACTGACAGCTGCAAACTCACCATCCTCCCCATTGTGCTAAGATATTAATAATAACGCAGGCGGACAAGGAGCGGTGTTTGAATAAACTTCCATCTGAATCAGTCCACGAAGACGCTTCCGTCCGGACGGATAGTCGCAACACAGTATGCCGACCTCTGATACCCGGCCATCTCCAGTTTATTTTTTTCGTTTTGGCACTGGCGATTATCTTTTTTGTGGTTTTCCAGACCTTTTACAGAGTTCAAAGTCAGGACGGTACTTTATTCAGTTCCAGCGGCCTCTATTACGAGTACGCTTCGAACATTATGAACGGCCAGATGCCTTACCGCGACTTTGGATTGGAATATCCGCCGCTGTCACTGCTGTTCTTTATTCTGCCGCGTCTGCTGGCGGATTCATGGCTGTTTTACTCTTATTTTTTCCAGATAGAGGTACTCATCTGTGCCTGCCTGGGGCTGTGGATTACCTATCGCATCGCGCAGCGCACCGGTCAGTCTCCCTGGAAATTAATGGCACCTTATACCCTGGCGATAGTGGCCATCGGCCCTATCACAGGGCAGCAATATGATATTTTTCCGGCGATAATGCTGCTGGGCTCGCTCTATTTTTTCTGGCAGGGCAAGCACAAAACCAGCTGGGTTTTGATGACGCTGGGGGTACTGACCAAACTATTTCCGGCGGTGCTGGCGCCGCTATATCTGATAATTTATCTGCGTGAGCGCCGCTTCAGGACACTGGCGGAAGGGGTCATCTCGGCCGCCCTGGTCTGCCTGGTGGTACTGCTGCCTTTCCTGGTCACCGGTCCGGATAACCTGATGAGCCTGGTGACCTATCATACCGCCAGGGGCCTACAGGTAGAGAGTACCTACAGCTCCTTCCTGTTGCTGGGCAATAGCCTGGGTTTCAATCTGGCGGAAATGGAATTCAATTACGGCTCCTGGAACCTGAACGGGACGGCCGCCCACATTCTGGCATCCTTCTCATCCGGATTCCAGCTGGTGGTTTTATTGCTGTGTTACTGGTACATCTGGACCAGACTCAGGCCTGGCCGGATACAAATCGCCGAACTGAACTCCTTTGCCTTATTACTGATCAGCGCGCTGCTGTTTACCAGCAAAATTCTATCGCCTCAATATATCATCTGGCTGTTGCCGGTGATAGCCCTGGCTGCTACCCGCTGGCGTTTTACGGTGTGGGGTGTTTTTGTGGCAGCCTGCCTGATGACCTATTTTATTTTCCCGGTTTACTACACGGAACTGCTTAACCAGAACGTCGTCCTGATAATGATTTTAGGGCTGCGCAATATCCTGCTGTTGTTGCTGGGGTTGCTGGCCGTGGTGTCTATCCAAAAACTCCATAACAGTTCTGCCGGGCCGTCCTGAACGCTGCCGGCGGTCGTGTGTTTTGGCCTGTTAGCCGGTAATTTGTTAAAATAATAATACATAGCTATTCAATGTATAAAGTCGAGGTAACAGGTCATGGCAGTCTTACCTATTAAAATCTTACCCGCTCCGGTGTTGAGGCAAAAAGCTAAAAAGGTGCCTGGTATGGATAACGGCCTGCGCAAGCTGGTTGAGAATATGCTGGACACCATGTTCGATGCCAACGGTGTCGGACTGGCGGCTCCCCAGGTGGGGGTGCCCCTGCGAGTCGTGACTATTTGCATGCCGGAAGATGATGCCGAAGAACTTGTTTTAATCAATCCGGAAATCGTCAGGAGGAGCGGCGAACGTCAGATAGAAGAGCGCTGTCTGTCCGTACCCGGTTACGCCGGCCTGGTTAAACGAGCGGTTTCAGTCACCGCCAAAGCCCGCGATATCAACTGGAAAGAGATTCGCATCAAGGCCGATGGCTTGCTGGCCCAGGCGCTGGAGCACGAAATCGACCATCTTGACGGGGTTTTGTATGTAGATAAAATCGAAAAACCCGAAGATCTGGTCAAGACCCAGCCGGAGCCTTAAATTCCGGGCGCTATATTTTATTTGGTGCAATGTCAGGGCGGGGTTCAAACCTCGCCTGCTTCGTTTTATCGAGAGGGAAAAGGGACTTACTTGGATTGGTTAGTCGCTGAAAATATACCTGCTCCGAAACTAATAACGAAAAACTAAGGACAAAAACTGTCCATTCTACCTTTATTTGCAACTTCAAACAGGAAACGATTATAGTTTAACCGTTATGGTTATGATTCAGTCCACAGAGGTCAACGTTCTACTGCAAAGAGTCCATGCTTTCTGCTCTGCAGCCGGTCTCTCTGCTTATCTGGTCGGCGGATTTGTGCGGGACTGTCTGAACGGACGCAGCAGCCCGGATATCGATCTTGTCCTGTCAGCCGATGCTCTGGAGCAGGGCCGCCGGCTGGCGGAGTATCTGGAGGCCAGGTACGTTCCGCTGGATGAAGCCAACTCGATCTGCCGGGTGGTGGTAAAAACCGGGAGCGACCAGGCCGGCGAGGCGGCTGTTTATCTCGACCTTGCCAGCCTGCGTGGCGATATCAGGTCCGATCTGGCTCTGCGTGATTTTACCATTGATGCCATAGCAGTTTCACTGACGGACTACCTGCACAACGGTGTTGCGGCTGTCATAGACCCTTTCAACGGCAGGCAGGACTTGCAGAACGGTCTGATAAGAGCGCTCGGTCCGGCTGTCTTTAAAGCCGACTATGCCCGTCTGCTGCGGGCCTTCCGCCTGGCGGCTGAACTGCGTTGTGAAATTGAATCCGCTACACTGGACTATATCCGGGAGAACAGGACCGGGATCAGCGGCGTGGCGGGCGAGAGGATCCATGATGAACTGGTCCGGCTGTTCTCAGGACGGGCTGCCGGCAAGATGGTACGTCGTCTGGATGAAGCCGGACTTTTAACACTGATTATTCCCGAATTGGAGGCCGGACGGGGTGTTACGCAGCCGCCCGAACATCACTGGGATGTGCTGGAACACTCGCTGGAGTCGGTCGTAACCGCCGGCAGAGTGCTGCGCCGGGGTGATTGCGACTATATACCGGATTCCGTTCTGACTGAAATACCCTGGTCTCCCGAACTGGCCGCTAATTTTAATTCTCCGGTCGGCAGTCAGAGCGACCATGGAGTATTGGTGCTGCTGTCTGCTCTGCTGCATGACATTGCCAAGCCCGGAACCCGTATCGTTGAAAATGAGCGTATACGTTTCTTCGGGCACAATGAACAGGGCGCGGAAACCTCCGCTGCTATTCTGGCAAGGCTGCGTTTCAGCAACCGTGAAGTCAATATGGTGGAGACCATGGTCCGTTACCATATGCGTCCCACTCAGATGAGCAATCAGGGACTGCCTTCTGCCCGGGCGATTTACCGCTTCTTTCGCGATTGCGGCGCAGCAGCCCTGGATACCCTGTACCTTAGTCTGGCTGACCATCTGGCTGCCCGAGGTCCGCTGCTGGACCGGGAGCAATGGCAATGGCACCTGGGCCAGGTCAGGCATATACTCTCCGGGATGCAGCAGAATGAAACTCTGATACGCCCGCCCAAACTGGTCGACGGCCATGACCTGATGCGACTCTTCGGTCTGCATCCCGGTCCCCGCATCCGCGAGGTTCTGGAAAGTGTCCGTGAAGCCCAGGCTGAGGGGGAGTTGCACACACGTGAGGAGGCTTTATCTTATATAGAAAATCGTTTATTATATAGGAAGCAAAATTCGTAAGGTTAGGATTGTTATGCGCAGAAACACGATATTATTCCTGGTTATCCTGGCAGTCTTTATTTTTGCCGCTTTTGTAGTCTTCCCGCTTAGTACCAGTTCCGGAGGTTTGCTCTTCAACCGGCCCATTAAACTGGGTCTGGATTTGAACGGCGGCGTGCGTCTGGTATATCAGGCCGATTTGACCAATGTACCGGAAGACGAACGTAAAGAGTATATGGAAGCCGATTTGGCCGTTATTGAAAACCGGGTTAACAGTCTGGGCGCTCAGGAACCGGTCATAAAAATCCTGGGTTCGGACCGTATACTGGTCGAAATTCCAGGTGATACCGATATCGACAAGGCCACTGATTTGATAGGTCGGACCTCCATTCTGGAGTTTGCCGAGGTCGTCAGTGATGAAGATACCGAAGCCAAGTGGTCGGCCGACGGCAAAAAATGGAAACCGGCCACCGGCACCCTGAACGGCGAAACCGTGGAGCTGACCTCAGCCTACTTTAAGAATAATACCTACGTCAGCGTCGATAACTACGGCCAGCCTTATCTGGCGTTTGAATGGACCAGTGACGGCAGTATCCTTTCCAAGGAAATCACTACCCGTCTGTATAATGATAATAATGCCTTGCTGGGTATCTTTTCCGGCGATGACCTGATTTCCGCTCCACAGGTCAACGGTATCATCGAGGATAAGGGTGTCATCGAAAATATCGAAATGGAAAAAGCCCGGGAACTCAGCAAACTGCTGAACGCCGGGCGTTTGAGCGTTCCTCTGAATTTACTGACCAGTGAAAGCGTGGATAGCACATTGGGTTCCCAATTTGTCGACCTCTCCTTCAAAGCTGCTTTGATCGGTCTGGGTCTGATTATGCTTTTCATGATTATCTATTACCGCCTGCCGGGCTTGATGGCGGCTCTGGCTTTACTCTTCTATGTGATGATCAACCTGTCGGTCTTCAAGCTGGTGCCAATCACCATGACGCTGGGCGGCATCGCCGGTTTCGTGGCCTCTATGGGTATGGCGGTGGATGCCAACGTGCTGATTTTTGAAAGAATGAAAGAGGAGATGCGGGCCGGACGTACGGTCGGCGCAGCCATCGAGGCCGGGTTCAAACGGGCCTGGAGCGCTATTCTGGACTGTAATATCACCACTTTTATTGCCTGTATCATCATGTACTTGATGGGCAGTTCCAGCATTACCTCCAGTTCGCTGATTACCAGTTTCGCTTTGACACTGTTCATCGGTGTTCTGGTCAGCATGATCAGCGCGGTACTGGTAACCAGAACTTTGCTGAGATTATTCCAGGGCAGTTCGATTGCCCAAAAACATGTCGGCTTATTCAGAACGGTAGGTGGTAGATAAATGATGAACATCGTAAATAAACGTAAATGGTATTTCATCGCAATCGGACTTATTGCTGTAATATGTATAGTAGCCCTGTTTGTGCAGGGTCTGGATAGAGGCGTAGATTTTCAGGCCGGTACCCAGTTGACTATAGCCTTTGAAAATGAGGTCAGCAAGGATGACCTGCGTGCGGAACTGGATACACTGGGATTCCAGGGCGCCGCTGTGACCAAGTCCAGCGCCGGACATTATTATGTGCAGACCCGGCAGTTGACACAGGCTGAAATTAATCAATTCAAAACCGATATTACGGCTGCCCTGGGTGAGGCTAATGTCAACAACGAGACTGTCCCCCAGAACATCGCCAATGAATCGATTCGTAATGCCATTATCGCTATCTGTGTGGCGATCATCGGTATGCTGCTTTATATCTCGATAGCTTTCCGCCGTATGCCCAATCCCATTAAGTACGGCGTCTGTGCGGTGGCCGGTCTGGCCTTCGATGTGCTGCTGACCGTAGGCGCCTATTCAATTTTCGGCGGCATCTTCGGCTGGTCCATCGACCTGATGTTCGTGGCCGGCCTGCTGGCCGTGCTCGGTTACAGCATCAACAATACCATTATCGTTTTTGACCGTATTCGTGAAAATACCAGCCGCGGCATCAGCAACGATATCGAGGAAATCGCCAATATCAGCATAGTCAGTACGCTGGGACGTTCCTTCAATACCTGCATCACCGTGCTGTTTGCCCTCTTTGTCCTGCTGCTCTTCGTAGGGTCTTCCATCCAGAATTTCGTGATAGTGCTGATTATCGGCACTGTCTCAGGCGTCATTACTTCGACCTTCCTTTCCCCTGAAATCCTGGTTAGCTGGCAGAAGAGGAAGACGGTCGGAGGTGCTGCGGCCAAAGCCAGAGCCTAGTGCGATCGGGAGTTTTAAGAAAAGACACCGGATAAACAAAACGGGCGGGTTCGAACCCGCCCGTTCATTATTAAACTGGAACTTATAACCTAAACTTATACTGACCAGCGCTTATCCAAATCCCTCTCTAACTCTCCCTTCTTAAAGGGAGAGGATTCGGCGGAACCCCTCCCCCTTTATCAAAGGGGGAAATGAAGGGGGATTTTAACCGCCAGGCTTAAAGAACGGACAAGAGAGTCTCTATTGTACCCTCGATGTTAGTTAACACCTCAGTATCCAGGTCTCTAATTACTTTAAGTCCCTGTTTCTGTAAAAAAGGCCTCTCCTATGTCTTGGTTAAAAACGAATTTTTGATAGCTGACGGCTGACGGCTGCTAGCTGAAAGCTTATCGAGCTATTGGTAGTATTGGGGGCATTGGTATTTCTCACCCCATACCACCGGATTCTGCGCTGTGCTCCAGCAATGACAAGTATCAATCTAGTCCCTGCTTTGTCAGGCTGGAGGACTCAAAAAGGGTGAGGCCGAAGCCTC
>DAOUFH010000173.1:0-3268 GCA_034429955.1 Dehalococcoidales bacterium | reverse complement strand
CAGCCCGTCGGGCCTATGACTGCTTCAGCCAGGCTGACTCGATCGTGGTAGACCCTCACAAACACGGTCTGCAAACTTACGGTTGCGGCTGCATTCTGTTCAAAGACCCTTCAGTGGGCGTGCTATATAAACACGATTCACCTTATACTTACTTCAGCTCCCACGAACTGCACCTGGGCGAAATCAGCCTGGAGTGTTCCCGGCCGGGGGCCGGCGCCGTAGCTCTCTGGGCCACCCAGAAACTACTGCCTATGACCAGGGGAGGACAATTCGCCGCTGATCTGGCTAAATCCAGAACTGCCGCAATGCAGCTGTATCAAAAAATAGCCGGGGATGCGCGCTTCAGAACGATAGTCCCCCCTGAACTGGACATCGTGGTCTGGGCTCCTCGCGCCGCAACGGATAAAGAGACCTCACAGCTCTCTCAGGCTATCTTTGAAATCGCTGCCCGTAACAACCTGCACCTGGCGACCTTTAAATACCCGGCCGCTTTATTGCAAGGGTTATGGACGGATATCGAATTCACCGGTGAATCGGTTTTATGCCTGCGTTCCTGTCTGATGCAGCCCGAACACCTGGACTGGCTGGACAGGCTATGGGAAATCCTCAGTGCCGCTACCGCTGAAGCCCTGCGTTGAAAAGCTAACCAGGGCAGCCATATCACGCCAAAATGTCACTATAATGAGAAGTAAATATGGAAATCAACATCTTAACCGAAGAAGATCTGGAAACCGGCCTGCAGGATGAGTGGCTGCAAAAAATCATCGAGACCGTACTGACGGGAGAACAGGCCCCTGCCAATGCCGAGTTAAGCCTGGTATTGACCGGTCAGGACCGCATTCAGGAACTCAACCGGGAATACCGGGGTAAAGACCGGCCCACAGACGTCTTATCTTTCTCTTTGTCGGAAACCCGGCCGGAGGCGGAGCAGATTGAATTTTTAAGTCCTCCGGACGGCTTGCTACATCTGGGCGAAGTTATCATCTCTTATCCGCAGGCGCTGCTGCAAGCCCGGGAAAGCGGGCACTCCCTTAAGTCCGAAATCCTGTCGCTGGTAGTACACGGGGCTCTGCACATCCTGGGATACGACCATGAAATAGCTGAAAAAGAGCCCGAGATGAAAGCCCGAGAGAGCTATTATAAGAACTTGATGGAAAAGGAGACACAATGAAAGTATTAGGACTTTCAGGAAGTCCGCGCAGAGGCGGTAATACCGATACCTTACTGGCCAAATTCATGGAGGGGGCGGTTGCCAGGGGGGCTGAAACCAAGATTATCGAGGTCTGCCGTCTCAAGGTCTCCGGCTGCTGGCATTGCGATGCCTGCCTGCAAAAAGGCCAGTGCGTGGTCAAGGACAGCATGCAAACGGTTTATACTGAGATGGAGTCCGCCGACCGCATTGTCATCACCTCGCCGGTGCAATTCATGGGCGTCAGCGGACAGTTGAAGTGTGTTATCGATCGCTGTCAGGCGCTCTGGGCCCGCAAATATGTACTTAAAGTGCCGCCTCTGGGCGACAACCGCCCGCGTAAAGGCTTTTTTATTTCGGTCAGCGGGAGACGTACGGTGCCCAACCTGTTCGACGGCTCTATAATAACGGTCAAGAACCTTTTTCACATTATCGATGTCCCGTATGCCGGTGAATTTACCCTGCCGGGAATCGACGCCAAAGGCGACATTCTGAAACATCCTGAAGCTCTCGAACAGATATACACGCTGGGGCAGCAATTCATGGAGCCCTGAACAAGGGACCGGCAGGGCAGAGAAGAACATTGTACCATATAAATTCATACAAAAAATATTTTTCTTGCCAAGCCTCGGGCGTTGTGTTATACTCTCATTTGGTCACTTAATTATGTAGAGTATAAAAATTTACCATAAAAAGGGGAAAGTTTTGGCAGATACTAGCGCAATCAAACAATTATTGGAGGCCGGAGCTCATTTCGGTCATCAGGCCAGCGGTTGGCATCCCAGGATGAAAAAATACATCTTCACCAAACGCAACGGCATTCACATTATCGACCTTGAGCAAACAGTTAAATTACTCGTCAAATGCCAGGATTTTGTCAAGCAAGTCGTGGCGGACGGCGGGACCGTTTTATTCGTCGGAACCAAGAAGCAGGCCCAGGAATCGGTGGAAACCGAGGCCAAAAGATGCGGAATGTACTATATCAACACCCGCTGGCTGGGCGGCACCCTGACCAACTTCAGCACTATTCAATCTCGTATCGATTACCTGGTGCGTCTGGAAGACCAGAAGGCTAAAGGCGAGTTCAGCCGCCTGCCTAAAAAAGAGGCTTCCAAGCTGGATGAAGAGATAGTCCGCTTGAACCGTCAACTGGGCGGTATTAAAGAGATGACCCGTCTTCCCAGTGCTCTATTTATCGTAGACCCCACCAAAGACAATATCGCTCTGGCTGAGGCTCATAGAGTGGGGATACCGGTACTGGCGATTTGCGATACCAACTGTAATCCGGATAATATGGACTATATTATCCCGGCCAATGACGATGCCATCAGAGCGGTGAAACTGATTTGTACCAAGCTGGCCGATGCCATTATCGAAGGCAAAGGCATCCAGGTGATCACTCCTAAAGAGGAAACCGAGGAAGCTACGGCCGAAATGAATCCGGCCGAAATCAAAGCAGCCAATATCGCAGATGGCGAGTCTGAGGAATAAATAGAACGGGAGAAAAATTTGGAGATTACAACCGAACAGATCAAGAATTTAAGAGAAGAATCCGGCGCCGGCATCATGGACTGCCGGAATGCCTTGAAAGAGACCGCCGGCGATAAAGCCGCGGCCTTGAAACTACTGCAAAAACAGGGTTTCGTTAAAGCACAAAAGACCGCCAACCGTGTTGCCAAACAGGGTCTGGTAGTTTCCTATATCCATGGCGGAGGACGCATCGGTGCACTGGTTGAAGTAAACTGCGAGACCGATTTCGTAGCCCGGACTGCTGAATTCCAGGAACTCTGCCACAATGTGGCCATGCAGGTCGCGGCTATGGACCCGGCCTACTTATCCAAGAATGAATGCCCGACCGGTGTGGAAATAGACTTCCAGAATGTCTGCCTGCTGCTTCAGCCCTATATCAAAGACCCCACCAAGAACGTGCAGGACCTGGTTAATGAAGTTATCGCCAAAACCGGCGAAAACATTGTTGTCAGCCGCTTTATCAGATTCGAACTGGGTAAAGGCGAAGACGCTTCCGCAGAATAAGTTGCAAGTCTTGAACAACCAAACCGCCGGTCTGCAGACCGGCGG
>DAOUFH010000172.1:0-2086 GCA_034429955.1 Dehalococcoidales bacterium | reverse complement strand
GCCTGTATCATTGTGGTCGGCAAAGTAGCCGTACCGGAACTTGAAAAACAAGGCTACGATCGTGGTTTTGGTCTGGGTGCTTTGCTGGCCGGAGGAGTGCTGGGCCCCTTAATTCCACCCAGTGCCACCTTCATTATCTACGCCGTCTTAACAAATGTTTCTCTCGGTAAACTCTTTATGGCCGGTATTGTCCCGGGCGCGATATTAATGTTAATGCTCAGCATTACGGCCTTTTTGCTGGCTAAATTTAAAAAGGGTATAGCTCCGGCCAGTTACAGCGTTCCCTGGCGTGAAAGACTGATATCGCTGAAGGGAGTCTGGCCTGTTATGGTTACGATGATAACCATCCTGGGCATTATTTACACCGGTATCGCCACTCCTACCGAGACGGCCGGAGTAGGCGTGGTAGTGGTCTTGCTAATCGCCATATTCGCTTTTAGAATGCGCTGGAAAGGGCTTAAAGCAGCACTGGTAGAAGCCGCTACTGTTAACGGATTAATCCTTTTTATCATCATTTCAGCCTCCTTCTTTACCTATGTCGTAGGCAGTACGAACGTAGCAGCCGGTCTGAAAGCTATAGTATCCTCGGGCAATATCTCGCCCTGGATGGTTATCCTGGCTATCAATATCATCCTGCTTATCCTGGGCTGTATTATCGATCCCATCACTATTACCCTGTTAACTATTCCTATTTTCGTGCCGGTTATCGAGAGTCTGGGATACGACCCGATCTGGTTCGGAGTCATGTTCGGAGTGAATACCCAGTTGGGTCTGATTACTCCGCCCATGGGCACGGACCTTTTTGCCGTTAAAACCATATTTAATATACCAACCATGGATATCTTGAAAGGCGTTACCCCGTTTTTGTTCACCGAACTGATCTTCCTGGCAATTATTGTCTGTTTCCCGGATATTGCCATGTGGCTGCCCAATATGATGGTCAACTGATCTCTCGTGATTATAATTTCAAGGAATAAGCGATGTCAGTTACGCAAGAACTCGTAGCACATATCGTTAAAACTCAATTCACTGATATAGATGAAGTCGCCGTCTACAGGGCCAAATGGAGGGTACTGGATGTAATCGGTTGCATTATCGGCGGCGCTGAAGCACCGGGCTGCAGGATACTGCTGAATCTGGCTCTGGAGTGGGGCGGAGCCGCCCAAAGTCAGGTACTGATACATAACGTCAGACTCCCTTCTGCTCTGGCGGCTATGCTTAACAGCCTGATGGCCCGCTCCTATGATTTCGAACCGGTTGAGGCGGAGGGTATCGATATTACCTGTCCGGCTCACATTTCAGGCACTACAGTATCAACCGCTCTGGCCGTGGCTGAACGCTGTTCGGCCACAGGGCAAGATTTTTTAACTGCCTTAATAGTAGGGGACGATCTGGCTTCACGTTTAGCTGTCTCATCCGGCTTTTCTCTGGATTCAGGCTGGGATAATACCGGCACTGTTAACAAGTTCGCAGCCGCCGCTATTGCCGGCAAATTATTCAATTTAAATGAAAAACAAATACTGGCTGCCTGGGGATTGGCACTCCACCAGTGCGCCGGCAGTATGGCCCCTGAATGGGACAGGTCGCTTTCCTATAAAATTCCCATCGCTTTAGCTTCACGCGACGGAATTTTTGCAGCGGAATTGGCCGCCAAAGATTATCCCGGAGTAAATGACCCCCTGCTGGGAAAACAAGGCTTTTTCGCTCTCTACTGCCCCAAGAGCGATGTCTCACAGCTCAACCTTGAACTGGGCAAGCGTTTCCTGGCCGATCGCGTGATTAAGCCTTATCCCTGTTGCCGCAGCAACCATTCTTTTATCGATTCCGCTCTGCAAATCGTCCGGCAAAATGATATTAACCCGTACGATATCGCTGAAATCGAAATTGCGATGAAACCTCAAACAGAGACAAGTTTCGTCGGACTGCCCTTCCAGCCCGGCGATTATCCCCAGGTCCAGGCTGCTTTCAGCCTGCGCTACACTGTAGCCTGTGCCCTGCTTCGAAAGTCTGTAATACCCGAACATTTCACTCCCGAATATGTCAACTCGCCTGAGATTACAGACCTGATAGACAAGATGACATTCAG
>DAOUFH010000171.1:0-2323 GCA_034429955.1 Dehalococcoidales bacterium | reverse complement strand
AGTTTCATTAACTCAGATGTCAGATAGTCATTTAGAGCGATTTCCTGCTCTCTAATCCGGTCGAATCCGGTTTTCTGCAAATACTCCGCTGCTGTGCCTGCCGCTATGTATCCGGCATAATCCTGCACGCCGGCTTCGAACTTTTCGGGAGAGTCCAGCAGGCCGTAGCCGTCATAGCTGGCATCGCTTACCGTACCGCCTCCCAGCAGGACTGGTTCCAATCTATCAGCCCGGCTGCTGTCGGCATTTAGTAGTTCGGACTTGCCGTACAGGATTCCCACACCCTTCGGACCGCACATTTTGTGAATTGAAAAAGCCAGGAAATCGACATCCAGGTCCTGCACATCCACGCTTTGATGGGGCACGGTCTGAGCTCCGTCCAACAAGACTCTGGCACCGTGCTCATGAGCTATTTTAATCATTTCTTTAGCCGGCAGAGTATAGCCGGTCAGGTTGGAGGTATAGACCATACTTACCAATCTCGGTGGTTGAGCAGTAATAATCCGACGGTATTCCTCGATATCCAGCTTGCCATCAGGCCCCGGTTTCAAAAATTCCACTTCAAGCAACCCTTTGGACTTCAATCTAAGCCAGGGAATAAGGTTGGAATTATGTTCATAACCGGTCAACAGCACCTTGTCGCCGGGTTTGAAGCTGTAACCCAGGGCTACCATGTTGATGGACTGGGTGGTATTGGAGGTAAAAATTATCTCTTTTTTAGACCTGGCATTGATGAAGCTCTGAATTTTTTGACGGGAACCGGCAATATTCGCTTCGGCATCCCCCTCGATCTGGGAGCCGACCGACCTGGCAAAATAGTGACGGCTACGCCAGCCACCGCAGGCGGGATAGCGATTATAGTACTCATCAATGGAAGCTATCACCTGACCGGGCACCAGAGAGGTGCAGGCATTATCGAAATAAATCAGCGGTTTTCCTTGAAAAGTCTGATTTAAAGCCGGGAAGTCCTTGCGTACTTTATCAATCCAGTTTTGAGAGACCACAGAACCTGTCCATATATATGTATTATTAGTATTAAGACAATTATATTGAAAGCCAGCCTTAACTGCAAGCTGTTATTGCGGTGACCATCCGGCTCTACTAATTATTTACTATACTGAAATTATATACTTTTTTGATTTTGAGGAGGTATATAGCAATGAAACTGAGTGCTCGCAACGTTCTAAAGGGCAAAGTGGTCAAAGTCACTCCCGGTGCAGTCAATGCGGAAATAGTTATGGAATTACCCGGAGGAGCCCAAATCGTCTCTATTATCACGAAGGAATCCTGTGACAACCTGGGGCTGGCTGTCGGCAAATCGGCCTACGCCGTCATTAAGGCTTCCAATGTTATGATCGGGGTAGATTAACCCTGATATCCTGACCTGCTGACAGGACTCGATATTGCCGGCGCTGGCTTACAGCCCGGCAATATTTTATAATGACTGTATCGTGTGTCACGCTAGTTGAAGGAGCAGTTGCATGACTGAGCTACAAGCAGTAATCCTGGCAGCCGGCGAAGGGAACCGTATGCGGCCGCTAACCTCCAGCAGGCCCAAGGTAATGCTGCCCATCGCCAATTTACCTATCCTGGAACATTCGATACTGGAGATAATTGCCGCCGGAATCCGGCGTTTCGTTTTTATCGTAGGCTATCACGATGAGCAAATTCGCTCTTATTTTCAGGACGGACAGCGCTGGGGCATCGATATCCGCTACTGCAATCAGCGTCAGCAACTGGGTACAGCCAATGCCCTGAGTATGGTG
Source organism: Dehalococcoidales bacterium (assembly GCA_034429955.1). Lineage (GTDB taxonomy): Bacteria > Chloroflexota > Dehalococcoidia > Dehalococcoidales > UBA3254 > DATIKD01. The sequence goes on along the minus strand of DAOUFH010000171.1, from coordinate 557 downwards.
GAAGAACTGGTCGATTCCGATTTCATCATGGCCAACGGCGATATACTGGTCAGAGCCAATGATGTAAGGCAGCTAATCAGCCTGCCGGGTCAGGCGATGAGCATCACCGAACTGCCGGATGTAACAGGTCTGGGAGTAGTCGAGATAGAGCAGGGACTGGTCAAACGTTTGCATGAAAAAACGCCCAATCCGCCTACCCATCTGGCCAATGCCGGTCTTTACCGCTTTACCAGGTCGGTCTTCCAGGCTATCAGACAAACTCCCCGTTCACCCCGGGGCGAGTATGAACTGACCGATACAATTCAGATAATGATAAACTCAGGAGAAGCTATCCAGGCCGTCATGGTCGACAGGTGGTTCGATATCAGCTACCCCTGGGACCTCCTCTCCGTTAATGAGCAGGTCATGGCTAAACTGGAACCCTCCAACTCCGGTACGGTTGAACCTAATGTAACCCTGAAAAATGCGGTCTCCATCGGCAAAGGTACTATAGTTCGTTCCGGTGCTTATATTATCGGTCCGGTTATAATCGGTGATAATTGCGATATCGGACCCAA
>DAOUFH010000170.1:0-2565 GCA_034429955.1 Dehalococcoidales bacterium | reverse complement strand
GTCTATTGGCTATCAGTCTATACGCTAATAGCTATCCTGTCAGGCTGGAGACCCCAATCAGGTTGAGGCCGGCGCTCAGACCGCTTTCTTGTAGTGGATATCCAGGCTGTTGACTTCCTTTTCCCCCACCGCCGGTTTAAGGACCGCCAGAATTTGCTGTAAAGCCTCCGCCGGCAGCATCTTTAAGCCGGTTTTTTTGCCGTTAATATAAAGCGCCAGTCTTTCGCGGTTGGGCAGGATAAACCTGGATTCAATCAAATCAGCCACGCCTTTGACGTCTTCCAACCCGAATTGCGGGACAGCGGTATCCAGCGGCTCATCCGTCACCACCGCAAACAGATTGGAGGCCACCTCCAGTAGAGGGCCCGCCTCTTTACGGTGGATTTCCACTTTGGGAGCACTGCCGCGGCTGAAACCTTCGGTCAGAATCAAATCGAAGTCCTCGGCATAGTAACGCGATAACTCTTCGATTTGCTGCTCCTGCGGCACAGGCTTGATCATCTGCAGCGAGGTGGTCGAGCTGACCATGGTAGCCGAAGCTCCCGCCTGCGAGTGCCGGTAACTGTCTTTTTTAGGGTCGTGAAAATCAATGCTGTGATGCGAATGTTTGATAGTCGCTATCTTATAGCCGCGACTACTCAGATCTCTCAATAATTTCTCCAGAAAGGTAGTCTTTCCGGTACTGGATTTGCCTACTATGGATACAACAGCCGGCATATTGAATTCTCCTTCACCTCATCAGAAATATATATAACATCATAACAACTAATACAGCTTTTTCAAATGACCCGGCGTCCGCTAAAACCAGCCGGCTATCCAGTCGATGACCCCCAGCATATCCAGGCTGATATAAAACAACAGGGCGATAAAGATATAGTTCAGTTGTTTGCCCGGCAATTTGTGCGCCGCTATAGCACCGACCTGGGCCATGACAATACTGGTGATCGATAAAGCGATCCAGGCCGGCCAGTAAATATAGCCCAGGGTAAAATCCGGCAGGCCGGTAGCCTGCATCCCGTTATAAATATAGCCAGCTATACCACCCACACTGGTAAATAACATGATGCCCAGCGAAGTCGCCGCTGCTTCACGCACCCGGAATTTCAAGAAAAGTACCAGCGCAGGTATTACCAGCACACCCCCGCCGATGCCCAGCAACCCGGTAATCAGTCCGACGGGTACCGCAATAGCAATCCACAGCCAGATATTCTGTCTGACCGGATGTTCCTCATCGTTGACCTTCAGCAGCAACATTCTGACGGCGATCAACAGTGTCAGCCCCCCGAAGACGATTTTCAGGATGTCGCCCGGGATTTTGGTGGCCAGAGAAGCCCCGATGAAGCTGCACACAGAGGTACAGAGACCCATCACCACGGCCGCTTTCCAGTTGATGTCATGGTGTTTCTGGTGACGCCAGACGCCGCTGGCAGCCGTGGGCAGGATAACTGCCAGAGAGGTGGCAAAGGTAACCTTGATTACGACATCCGGACTCCAGCCCAGAGAACTGTAAAGCCAAATTTGCACCGGGGTCATGATAACCCCGCCGCCTATTCCCAGCAGACCGCTGATAAACCCGATTGCCAGCCCGGTCGCCAGTAAGGTAAACAACAAAGCTAACGGCATATTTTTGCGCCTTCAGATAACAGTTCTGTTTGTTTCAAAGCAGACTAGCTGTTCTTCTCCAATTTTTCCTTAAGTGATTTCAGCTTGCTTTGCAGGGTAACCTCTTTGTCCGTTCTGTCATCTATCCTCAAAGTGGTTGAGACCCGGACCGCTCCAGCTGCCAGAACTGCCTGATGCATCCTGCCGGCCAAATCCAGTAATTGTTTGACCTCTCCCCTGACCACCGTCCCCATAGAATGGGTTTCATATTCTATGCCGGGAGTATTTTGCAAAACTCGAATCGCCTCGGCGACATGTGAACTGAGAGAAACGCCCACGCCGAAGGGGACCACCGTGATTTCCATCAAAGCCATAGTCCGACCTCCCCAAATAAGCTAACCTCATTATAGGAGAAAAGGGGAGATTTTAGCTATCAGCCCTCAGTTTTGAGATAAGAGGATTTTGATTTTGGATTAATAATTTATGAGAAATCGATTTTGCATAAGCACCCGAATATTCAGTTTATTATTCATAAATCAGAGGAGGGCGTTGGCTAGGCGGGGTTATCGCTCTCCCTTAGCTTATCTCTCAGGTTGCGCCAGAGGATATTCAGGCGGCGCACTTGCTCCGCTTCGGGATTAATTTCACTGTATCTTTCGATAACATACGCTTCGGTCAAATCGCTCAGTTCGCTTTGCAACAGGCTGCGCTGCCGGATAAAACGCTGATAATATTCATAGGGGGTCTCGTCCGGCCGGCGGGGTAACCCGCTCTGACGGGCCTCCCACAACAAAGCCTGGTATATTTCTCGTATAGTATACTGGGCATCGACTTCCGGCTCGATAGCCGGTGATTTATAAACTGCCGGCGGATTTACTGCCGGCGGCTTGCGGCGGCGCAGCCAGCCGAACAGCCAGGCCAGAATATGGCGCATATCGGCTTTGAAAAGGCTCCAGGAACCCA
>DAOUFH010000169.1:0-10751 GCA_034429955.1 Dehalococcoidales bacterium | reverse complement strand
AAATTAGTTCGTCCGTCAAAGTGGGCGGTTGGCTCAGTGGTTAGAGCACCTGCTTCACACGCAGGGGGTCATTGGTTCAAATCCAATACTGCCCACCATTCTCCCTTCCTCCAGTCTCCCAACCCAAATTCGAAATACGAAACAAATTCGAATAACCGCAATTCTAAACCAACGTCATTGCGAATACCTTCAAATCCTGAAGCGATCTTATAGAATGGCGAAAGCCACCGCTAATATTTAAGGTAACACCTTAATACGCAGACTGCCCTTCAGGATTAAAATAGTGAGCGGAACTTGCGATAACAGCCCGTTTTTGGTAGATTTAATAGGTATCCGCCTGGGGCCGTAGTTCACTCGGGAGAACGCTTGATTTGCATTCAAGAGGTAAGGGGTTCGAATCCCCTCGGCTCCACCAGAAATCTGAAGCTAAAAAGTCCTTAAGAGTGGGAGACCTTAAGGGCTTTTTCTTTTTTTAATTCAGCAACGAGTATAGAATTAAGATATATAATTTAATTTAGTACAGGCTATAGATGAGTGTTAAGTCAGTCAAACAATAAAGGTACAGGACGATTCTATTTATGAATAGAAATGCCATAATTATGATAATTGCGGTTGTAATCTTGATGACAACTTTACTGCCCGCTTGCAGTGGAACTACCAGCACGGTGACTCAAAAGCCAATAGACGTCGTATCCGTTTGGGGGCCCCTTTCTCCTGTTAACCCGGGTGGACCGGTTATAGAAATAACCCTGAAAAACGTTTCTACTGAACCTGTTATAGCACTAAAAGCCGGTCTTGGAATAAACCGTGCGGGTTCCCCCGATACCCCGTTTACCTTTAACTTTGACGTTAGTTCTTCGAATCCACTGCCGGCAGATGCGACGATAAGCAGCCAATCTACTTTGATTGGCGGTGGGTTCTCTGAAAATGTGGATTATTCATTGTTATTAGAAGGTGCATTGAAAAATGGAATCAAATTTTCTTATACGGTGCAGGTACAAATTGAATCACCCCCCGTACAAACTACCGATCCCTGGCCGGGCGTATCGACTTATAACGACTCAAACAGCCCAATAGTGACCAGTGTAAATAACACATTTGCGATTGTGCTTCCACCAGCCCCTCTCTTTGGCTGGAGCTGGCAAAACTCGGATTCAAGCGCGTTTTCATTGTTAGAGTCAAAAACTATACCGGAATCCAGCAGTGTTACAGAAACCTATGGACCTGATGCTTTTCTTTTTAAGGCAATTGAGACCGGCTCTTTCCAGATTATATTATACGTACCGAGCAAGCCTCCACAACAACTGGAAATTTTCAATGTAGAGGTGAATCCATAAGACTGCTTGTGATGCTTTTATTAAAACTCCGGCATTTGTCTGAATTAGCCTAAAATATTTCCAATTAATTGGCAGCTTACCTTTATGAAATCAAAGCCATCTCCAAATATCTTTAGCAGTGAATATTAAAGTGTTAAAGAAAACCTGAGAATGCCGATAATTACTCTGCGAATATTTCGCCCAGCACAGACAGTACCGCATCCTGATAAGGTTGGTTGAGGTGCCCCAGTTTTTTCACCAGGCGGGCCTTATCGACCGTACGTATCTGGTCAAGCACGATTTGACCATCTTTGCCTTCAAACTTGATGGAAACACGACTGGGGTAAGAATGAACTCTAGTTGTCATAGGTGCCACAATAACTGTGGCAATATGCCGGTTCATCTCATCGGGAGAGATGATAACACCCGGTCGGGTCTTTTGAATCTCACTACCCATAGTTGTGTCGAGGTTAACTAAATAGAGGTCGAAACGTTTTATTTCCATTCCCATTCATCTTTATCCCAACTACTGAGATATCCAGCTTCAGAATCGAGTAATTTATCATCGCCACGGCGGGACATTTCAATAAACTGTTCATCCCAACTCTGACGCGGACTGTGAACAGAACGAACGATAAGTTTATCTCCCTGTACTTCCATCTCTATCTCATCACCGAGTTTAGCTTGATCGAGAAGAACCTTGGGGATTCGTATCCCCTGTGAATTACCTATCTTTATGATACGCATTTTAACACCACTCCCCATAACCATCTCCTTTCTGCCCTTAATGTAATTACATTGTGGGTACTCATTTCAGCTATATCAAGGATTTGAAGTAATTCGGTGATGTAAAATATACTGCTTTAGTAATACGCCTAATGGTTGAGGGGAAATATAACGACTGACGGTTATCACTGTCCGGCATTATATACTACAATAAAATAATATGCTTTACAGCGTGAACTTCATTTAGCGTGAAATGGCATAAACAAAAAGAAGGATAGTAATGCAATGGAGGAACTCCCCGTAGAAGAAAAGTGGCTTAAGCAGGCCTTTACGGCACTCCATGAGTTTGCGCCTGTTCCGGTCCCGGAGGATGAATGGCAAAAATCGATAAAGAACCTGCGGGCGTTAAGTATCAATAAAAATGAATACTTTATAAAAGCCGGGGATATCCCGGACAAATTGGCCTTCATTTTAAAAGGAATGTTCCGCGTCTTTTATTTATCCGAATCCGGTGATGAGAACACTCTGGTTTTCCGGGATGAAGGGAGACCGCTTTCTGCCTACAGTGCCTTTTTAGAAAAGACCGGTTCAAAACATTATTTTCAGGCCCTGGAGGACGGCATTCTGCTGTATATTCCATTCAAAGATTGGACCGAACTTTTATCAGGACATCCTTACTGGCGGGCCATTTACGCCAGGTATTTACAGATACTCTTTATCGAGAAGGAAAACCGGGAAACTGAGTTCCTCTGTAATGATGCCGGGACCCGCTATTTAACTTTTGTTAATAAATATCCGCAGATTGCCAAAAGAGTGCCGCACTATCACATTGCTTCCTACCTCGGTATCACCCCGGAGGCCTTAAGCCGGATGCGCAAAAAAGCGAAATTGACCTAGGTCAATGACCGCTCACTCGTTAACCCCTATAATCAAGAAAAAGAAACTAGTTGAGGCCTATGAGATATAAAGCTGAGGTATTCGACAAGCTCCAGTACCTGTACGAGGTTACTAAATACAACGACCATCAATTACATTGTGTCATTAATTTGGCGGATAAACTGGACGCCGGCACAATGAGAAAAGCGGTGAGTTTGTTATTGCAGACAGTACCGATGCTGTCTTGTGTCTACCGGCATAATGACGGGGATGCCTATTGGGAAGATGTGCGCGTTCTAATGACAGGCGAGGCCTTTACGGTTGTGAATAATCAAGCGGATTTCGACCGCTTCACCACTTCCAAAACTAACGAGGCCACCGGACCGCAAATAAAGGTCTGCCTTTTCAGCTCAGATAAAGACGCCCTTTCGATCATTATGAACCATATGGTCTGTGATGCCGCAGGCTTTAAACAGTGCCTTTACTTATTAGCGGACCTCTATTCGAATTTAATGCAGAACCCGGATTATCTGCCCGGCTATATCATCGATGGAAACCGGGATTTTGAAAAGGTGATCTCAGAAGTAAGTTTACGGAATAAGATTAAGGCTCTTTTATGCTATCGGGAAGATAGTAATCAAAGCGGTCGTCATACCTTTCCTTTAAGTCAGGATGAAATAACCGGGCCGTTTATTCTGACCCATGAATTGCCAGAAAAGCGCTATACCGTCATACAGGATTACTGTGAGAAAAATAAAGTGACAGTCAATGATGTTATGCTGGCTGCATATTATCGTGTGCTGGCGAAAATGTTAAACATAGCCGGGAAACCTCTGGATATCCCCATCATGGTCGACATGAGAAGGTATTTAAAGCCGGACAACGGTGTTGAGTTATCAAACCTCTCGTCCATGATTAATACCAGCCTGGCCATAGATCCGGCAGAAAGTTTTGAAATCACGCTTAATAAAGTAAATAAAGCAATGAACTTGAAAAAGGCCGCTCAAATCGGTCTGAATGCCTTTATCAAGCTGGCCCTTTTACGTAAATTATTCAAAATTATCGGTGCCAGGCGGAGTTATTTATTATCGAAAAACGGTCTGAAAACCCCTAATATTTGCATGACCAACATCGGCATTTTGGATGCCGGCAGGCTGGTATTTAAAGGCTCATCAATCACCAAGGCCTTTATGTGCGGATCAATCAAATATCGCCCTCATTTTCAAATGGCCTTAAGCAGTTATGCCGGCAAGATAACCCTTAGCAGCAATCTATATGGAAGTGCTAGTGACCGTGATTTGATAATTAAGTTTTTTGGTTTATTGGATGAGGAACTGCCCCGCTAGGGATAGCTTGGAGCAGGCCGTTCTCCTGGAAGCGATGTTCGATACCAATTAGAATAATACCAAGACGATGAATACTCTAAGGCCCGGCGCTCCTTTTCCCGTGAACATGGACGTTTTACCTTATAACCCGCTGCCCATTGAATTACAGTCTTCCCCTTTACTATAAGTTAAGGTCTCTAAGGGCAGGGCAGATATATCTGCCCTGCCCTTAGACTTATACTGTTATGCGGTCAGGACCTCCAGCCCCAGTATCTTGCCGAGCCTGACAATAAGGTCGAAACAGTCGCCGTATACCAGCGGAATATGGTGGCCCACCTGAATTTGTTTCTCAAAAAAGTCCCGGGTATCTTTAACCTGGAAATAAACGCCCTGGGTACAATTAACGTCAGTGTAGCCGGTACTGCCGACAATGGTCCCTCTGGCAACAAAGATTTTGGTACAGGTTGGATCGAAACGGCACATCGTTATCTTCTGCCCTTTATCTTGATTGAAGTCATAGCGGACGGTGGCGCCCCAGCCGCTATGCGCGAATGAGCGTACGGCATAGGGGGCAATTTGCGCAGCATAACCCTTAAGTTTACGATTTGGCACAGAATGCCAGGTTATTGCCAGGTTTTCCATATCGACCAGGTCATTGGAGAAGGGTTCCTTAGATACGCGCCCTCCGTTTTTAATGGGATTGACCATCGTGTTACCCAAATAAGCGGGAGCTCTGGCTGCGTTCGACAGGACAACCATTGAAAGAAGGGCGCAAGTGTCATATTCACAGGCCGAGCTGATGCCCTTCTCATTGTTGAGCGAGTGATTGAGACAGAAGGTGAAACGTTCCTCGTTGAACCTTCTGGTGGCGCAAATATCAAAACAGGGTGAGGTAAAGGCATTACAGCCGAGCCTGCTCATCAGCTTGTTGACAAGATAATGAGCCTTCATGGATGGATAAATATCCTCGCGTTTCATATCATTTTCCACGGCGCCGGCAATGAATGCGTCGGTCATTTTATTGATTTCGACTTCATCCTCATCGGTAATATTGGGTTCGTGCTTGCCGGGGGTGGTGATGTTGGATCCCGCCGCAACGTTGTGCGTCTGGTCCATGAACTCGTGGATATTGTAATTTACGAAGCGTGTTCCTAGCCGGGCCGTCACATCCTCCAGACAAATAAACGAATCTAACATACCGGGCGCTATAGTGGAGTTCATACGTACCAGTGTTAAAACCCTGGTTGCGGCCAGGGCTTTCTTGACCCGGAGTACCTTGACGATTTCTGCTGCTTCCACCCATGTTTCACAGGGATGGACTTCGAGACCCCTGGCCTGGAAAGCGGCGGTAGTCATTGAGTCATAGATAGAGATGATGGGCTTTCTGTACTTTTGGGCAAATTCGAGGAAGGTATTGCCCACTCCGGGTTCAACGATATAAACATCCACATCCTGATAGTCCCGGCCGATTTCTGCGAGGTGCTTTTCATCTACCAGAAAGCTTTCATCGACCTGGATGTGTACCGGCTCCAGGATATTGGCATCCTCTTCAGAAAAATTGGCTATTACCTTATCAACAAATGACTTGAATCTTTCGGCATTAATTTGCAGGTCGTGTTCTTGCTTGAGATTTTCACCTTTTTCAAAACGGCAGGGACCTTCATATACATATTTGTGGCACAGGTTGATTTTAACGGGTTTGACATTGAGTTTTATATTGGGGGTGATATTAATATCATATCTCATAGCAATTTACCTCGTTTTGTTATTTTCCGGTACCATGAGGTACCACAGCCGTCCATTTTATTTATTAATGTGGCATGACTTTATCCTCCGCTTAAATATTTTTAGGCTCATAAATTATCGGGAAAATTTATTCTGTGAATCCGGAATATGCCGGCCTGTGAGCCTGACAAGCAGGCTCTGCCGGAGAAAACTGCTTAATAAAACCACAAGCCCGTACCTCAAGATGAGATACGGGCTAAAAGATAGTCATTCTCTATGCCCGCTCCCAATCCCCGAGGAATCGTTCATATGTTTAGCTTCGAGGTAGGTCTTCCGGCTGACAGATCATGCTACCGATGGCGCCTTCCCGAATTATGAATATCCAGTGGCTGATTGCCATTTTCGTCCCTGTTGACGGTTGCGAGGACAGCGACGGACTTACACCGCCTTCCCTGTTATGATAGAAATCTGAACCTCGAAGCATTGTTAAATTGTAAAGGTTCTGTATAAATAATATACATAAATTGTATAGTGATGTCAATAAATAATACAGAATGATGCAATTCGTTCAAATGATAAATGAGCAAGATCAGACTGAGGAGCTGATTTGGCTGTTTACTAAAGGTCTATTTTTTAGGCCTGAGTCTGCAGAGACTGGCATAAATAAGAGGTAATGCTGTGAATGCTCTCGGATTATTGGCAGTGGATATAGTAGTGTGGAGAGTAATAAAAAAGAGAGATATCACGTTGATGTCTCTCTTTTAATATTTAGCTGTCCGGCTAATAAACTAGCGTTCTACCGAGAACAGTTCGAAATCGCCGACCACGGGCACTACCACTACCATCTGTACCGGGCTGGTCACATTTCGCATGAAGAGCGGGAAATGAGCGACCCCGGCCGGAACATAAAAGCTGCAGGCCTTATCGAATTTGATTTTTTCAGTATCGGCGCCTTCGCCCAGCCAGAATTCACCTTCTGCTCCCAGGAATAAGGAGTCATTGGGGTTATTGCCGAAGAAGACGAATATTTCGGGATAGTCATGTTTGTGAGCGCCATAATTGCCGCCGTCTCTCAGTAATACGCCGTCCGCCATAATCCAGCCGTATTCGATCTTGCTGGTGCCTTCTTTCACGATATCGTTGGAAAATATCATACGGGGCCCTGAGGTAACTTTACCTGAAGGCGGCAGAACCTCCCCCTTGAACTGCTCGAAAACTGGTTGTCCATCCTTCATACCTGTAATGACTAACGGTCCTCTGGTTACATATTTTTCGTACTTTGAATTGGACACTGGAACACTCCTTAATAAAATTTCACACGCGCGTTTACTCACAATCCAACACCCTGTTGGTGAAGCTGTCGTTGCGAAAACGAGTGTAACGGCAGTATGCCTGAGGCTTGAAATGATTCACGTGTCATTAGCGAGTCTTAAACTAATTATAACAATTTAGAGGTAGGGTGGCTAATATTTGAGTTGAATCATTCCATATTGCGGAATATGTCATTACTTCTAAGATACTGAATAAAAAAGTAGCAGCCCGGCTTTTTAAAAAAACCGGGCTGCCTTGTTTTAAAGTTTTAACCTATTGCTCTTTACGGCCGGTTGAACCGCCGACTGAGCCGTCCCAGGTATCGACCTTGGCGGCTTTTTTCATATCGGCTTCGCTGAACCAGCGGGTGGTGACGGTCTTGGTCTCGGTGTAGAATCTCACGCCGTCCTCGCCCAGAATGTGCAAATCGCCGAAGAAGGAATTCTTGTGACCGGTGAAGGGGAAGGCGCCGACCGGCACGGGAATGCCGACGTTAACGCCGACCATGCCGCCATGAGTCCTCTTGGCAAACTCACGGGCATAATAGCCGCTGTTGGTGAAGATGACGGAACCGTTAGCGAACGGGTTGGCATTCATCAATTCGATGCCTTCTTCGAAATCTTTAACCCGTTTTACGCACAGTACGGGTCCGAAGATCTCCTGGTTACCGACCGACATCTCAGGTTTAACATGATCAAAGACAGAGGGACCCAGATAGAAGCCTTTCTCATAACCTTTGACGGTGTAATTACGGCCATCCAGTACCAGTTTGGCCCCTTCCTCAAGACCTTTATCAATCCATTTTAAAATAGACTGTCTGTGAGCATCGGTTACCACCGGGCCCATATCGGAAGTCTGGTCATAAGCCGGGCCGACTTTGAGCTCTTTGGCATACTGGACAATCAGTTCTACCAGTTTGTCGGCAATACTTTCCTGGGCTACCACTACCGGCAGGGCCATACATCTTTCACCGGCGCAGCCGTAAGTGGAGTTCATGATAGCGCGGGCGGATGCCTCTATCGGGGCATCTTCCAGTACCAGACCGTGGTTCTTGGCTTCGCACAGGGCCTGGACTCTTTTACCATGGGCGGCTGCGGTGGAATAAACATGCAGACCGACCGAGGTGGAACCCACAAAGCTGATGCCTTTGACATCCGGATGCTTCAGGAATATCTCGGCCTCGTTTCTGCTGCAGGTCAGGATGTTGATAACGCCTTCGGGCAGACCGGCTTCATACCAAAGCTCGGTTAAACGCAAAGCGGTCATAGGAGTCATAGAGGCGGCTTTGATCACGATGGTATTACCGGCAGCGATGCACATGGGGGTCATCCAGCCCATGGGGATCATGCCGGGGAAATTGAAGGGCACGATGCCGGCGAAGACCCCAACCGGTTCGCGGTAGAGGATGGTATCGTAACCGGTGGAGGTGTTCATCATGGAATCCCCCAGCATCAAATGAGGAATACCACAGGCGACCTCAACAGGTTCCTTCACTTTCAGGATATCGCCTTTGGCTTCATCCCAGACCTTACCGTTTTCTCTGGCGACTGAATCGGTCAGTTCGTCCAGGTGCTTCTCGACCAGACTTCTGAAGTTGAACAGGACCTGGGTCCTCTTGAAAGCCGGAGTCTGCGACCAGGTTGCAAAAGCCTTTTTGGCGGCTGCAATGGCCTGGTTGACTTCGTCTTCGGTACAGCAAGGAGTCTGTGCCATGATTTCGCCTGTGCTGGGATTGTAGACATCCATATACTTGTTAGTAGTGGAGTACTGCCATTTCCCACCCACACAATACTTGAGTTTTTTGATCTCGCTCATTCTATTAGCTCCATAAAATATTTTTATACTTTATCAGGATTCAAAGTTCTATAGTAGCTGCCGCCCAGGTCGTTAGGGTTGAAGGCCTCTCTAACTTTATATTGATAAATCGCGGTTAACGGCTGAGGCAGTTTGCTGAACATGGCATCCTGCTCTGCCTGGGTATAGTTATAGCCGTCTTCCCGGCGAGCATTGGCGTTCCAGCGGCCCATATCGACACCCAGCTTTTTCTCGAACATCCATTTCTGAGTCTCATCGATGAACTCTTTGGTGCCGACGATGGAAGGTTTGTCATGAGCATCGAAGTTCACGAAGAACTCCCAGCCTGTAGGTCCGCCGCCGCCGATAAGACACATGCTGCCCATATCGGAATCGCCGCCGGTATCCGCTATGGCGGTGTGTTCTTTAGCCCATTTATCTTTAAGGGCCGAAGCCTCTTCCATAAGGGGAGCGGTGACGAAGACGTTGGAAGACATGCCGTAGTTGCCCTCATAAGCCCCGCAGAGAGTGTAGTTCAGGTTCTTATGGCCCAGCCGGATAAGATAAAGCAAAGTCCAGTCGGCGATATCCGGCTCCAGCATGAATTCGTTCTTCCAGCCGCCGGTGATCCGAAGGATTTCATCCACGGCTTTTTCTTTGTATTCCATATCCCGTTTGGTCATACCGGCGATCACTATCGAAAAATCGATTTTCATCAATTCGTTCTGCTTTTTCAAATAGGGGTCAGCCATCAGTTTGGGCAGATCGCAGAACTGCAGATCGGGGTCATTGAGCACCTTTATCAGGGCGGTCTTGATATCCCGTCCGAACATATTGAACTGGCGGTGGGCCAGGTAAACTACGTCATTCTGATGGAACAGATTGAAAGCGGTAGCGTAAGCGTCCCAGTCGGGGAAGCAAAGAGTATAGGTCTTAAAGTTATCCGGAAGCTGGGCCCTGTAAGCCGGCACTGTGCCGGTAACCGGTATGCAGGCCGGGCCGGGCCAGGGATGCAGTCTGATAGCGACTTTGGTGCAGACACCGAAGGCTCCGGTGGTACCCTGTTTGCCTCTCAGGATAGCTCTGGTGCTGGGGCCGGGACCCTCACCGCAGAACCAGCCGGAGCCGGCTCCGGCTGAACCTGTCCGTAGTAACTCTCCATTGGGTAGCACCCATTCCGTGCCGAGCATGTTTTCACCGTTGCAGCCCATGAACTGAGTGCTGGGGCCCATACCAACCCAGCTGGAGGTGCTGGCCAGAGTTGAGCTGCTGCAGCCGACGCCGGGGATATTCAGGGTTAAGCCGACTTTCATGGCTTCTACCTGGACTACCGCAGCGATGGCATAGGGCTCTACGACGGCTATCATGTTTTTCTCATCGATTTCAATTTTGCGCATACGCCGCATATCCAGCTGGATGGCATTATCGGAACCGATATAACCCATAGCCGACCAGAAGGTGGTAGAGGGCTTAAACTGGATTTTATATTTATTACATAATTTAACGATGTTCTGGACTTCTTCCGTGCTGCCCGGCAGAATTACGGCCTGGGGGGTAGGAGTCCTGTGGTCGAAAGGTCCGTAGTGTGCCGAAGACTGGGCAGTAGCACACCTGTAAGTTTCCAGGATGCCGGGGTCATCAGAGATATTATTTTTACCGACAACGTCTTCAAACGCCT
>DAOUFH010000168.1:0-9111 GCA_034429955.1 Dehalococcoidales bacterium | reverse complement strand
GATTGAGGATAGCTGCAGGGCAATTCCTGAAACACTGGTGGGTGCAGAGACCGCCCTATATAAAAAATGATAGTGGCTGTCACCGGATACGGGACAGCCGTTAAAGACAGAATCTGATTCCCATTGATGTTCTTCAAGCGGCACCAAAATGGGATTTTCTTCCGACCGTTTCAATTCAAACATAATGAGACCTCTTTATCAATAATTAGTGTCGTCCCATCGTAACAATATGTTTCCCGCATTGGGGACAAAGACCGCTCACGGCATGAGTATGATTGCTTAAGATTGTGTGCACCGGATTCATAATATGCTGTTTTTTTTTGCATTTCAAACAATAGCCCTGTATGTCTTCTTCAGTAGTAATATAAATATCCGCTCTGGGATTAAGAGGATGGCTGATTTGATTTTTTTCAATCTGGTAGTCCAATCTGTTTAGAAAGTCCGTCAGATTGGCCGAGGCTACACAAACCACCATATCGGCTCCCCCGTAGTAGACCAGCAAACGGTTATTGATAACTGCTGCGCCACAGGGATAAACAACCCCGTACTTTAATCCGTCATTCTCGTAATCAGCCAGCGGTTCCAGAATGGGCTGACTGGTACGGGCGATAACTTTAGTGGGTTCTTTTAAATCCAGCAGCATGGCGCCGATTTTATAACGCAGATCATCTCTGTCGTCAATGGCATGGTATATCAAAAGCCAGCCTTTGGGAGTTTTTATGGGTGGAGGTCCGGCTGCCACTTTACGGCTGTCCCAGCTATAATCTTTAGTAGGAATCAGATATTGACCTTCCAGCCATTGTGTCTCACCGTCGAATTCCAGATTATCCCTGAAATCAATCAATATGTGAGGGAAAATGCGATGAAAAATAACATATTTGCCGTTTAACAGTTCAGGTAAAATGCAGGCGTTTTTATCTACTATGTCGGGAGGAGAAATTAAAACGGGTCTTTTCCATTTCCAGTTTTTGTTGAGGAAGTCATTGACGTTGATGGAGCTTAAGGCAACTCGGGGATGGCTGTAGCCGTTATATGCGACATAGGTCAGATAGATAGTATCGTCGATTTGGGTCAGGCGCGGATCTTCGCAACCTCCCAGTCCCCCACCCCCGGATTCATAAGGACTGGTATATTTATAGGCAGAATACCGGGTATGGGGTTGAACACCTTCAAAAGGTTCTCTGGGAACATAGGCGGGATAATCCAGTCGCTCATCAATGGTAAATCCGTCTGAACTGGCGGCGTAACCCAGCACAGAAACATCGTTGTCTCCAATGGCACGATATAGCAGATGAACCTTACCTCCCAGGTACAAGGCGGCAGGGTTAAAGACCGCTTTGGATTCCCAAAAATGCTGTGGTACAGGCTTGAGGATAGGATTATGAGGATATCTTTCCAGAATTGGCGCTGTAATGGTCCGACCGGGATTAGCTGATTTACGTTTCATGCTGCACCCCTTTTACTCACAAGACTGTTATCTATATCAAGAGTAAATTAGAGAACTGGTTGCGGATAATAAGCGGGTATTTGATTGTTCAACCCTTGCAGAAATATTTATATTGCTAAGCCCCGCAGCCGCCCCGATTTAGTGCTTGATGCATCAATTTTTTAATTCTTACATCGTGCCGGTCGATTTGATACGTCCGGAATATTTTTTAAATATATTGCTTCTCTAAATAATATTATAGTCCATCAGAAGCATCATATAATCAATAAACGGGGATGCCGACAAATATTTAACAAATATTTTACAGAGAAGAATTGCAGGTGATGCGTTACAGGCAGCTGGTAATTAGAGGGATGACTGGCTGGCCAATGTCACACGTTATCCGTCATAGCCCAGAGCTTTCGATATTCTGGCGGAAATTTCTTTGACTATCGGCACGATTTCACGGATTTTTTCCCAGGTAAGGCGGACGGACGGCCCCAGGATAGTGATCGCCCCTACCATTCTACCTTCACAATCTTTTAAAGTAGCGGCTACTCCCCGTACTCCCCGGAAACCTTCTTCATCGTCGATCGCCACACCTTCGCGGCGCACTGTCAGAAGCTGGTTTTTTAAGTCATTAATATTGGTAATGGTATTGGGCGTATAGCGGCGCAGTCCTCCGGTCAGAAAATTGTCAAGCTCACCGGGATTGATTCCTGACAGAATAGCTTTACCCAGGCTGCTGAAATGCAGGCCGTTGATAGTGCCTTCGTAAGAACTGACTTTCAAGGGATGGTCGGGATGAATAGAATGACAGACCACTGCATTTTTGCCATCCCATAACGCCAGGGAGACTGTTTCATCTACTCTATGTCCCAACTCAATCAAGTACGGTTCGGCAATTTCTACTATAGGTAGCTCCTTTTTTAAGGCCTGAGTATAATCCAAAAGCTTTAGTCCCAGAGAATATTTCCCCCGTTTGACCGGCTGTTTCATCAAACCGCAATCGATCAAAGACAAGGCCAGACGGCGGGCGGTAGTCTTGTTCATATGCGTGCGGTGAGCGATTTCATCCAGGGATAATTCTCCGTCACCGCTCAGAAACAAATTTAGAATATCCACTGATTTATGCAGAACAGTTTCTTTCTTTTGTGTCATATTATGAATACTTAATTTCATTATTTGTTTATAGTCATCAGTCTACCAATGACTGCAACGCTTGTCAAAATATGTCCTGAAGCGGCATTAATCGAGTAGTATATTACATATATTGAAACTTATTTAAACCATGAGAACTGATAAATCAAACCAGCTTTATTTACATCTAACCAAGGGGTATATCACCCAGGTTAATATCTTGGCCGGCTCTGATATTTTCGATAAGTTTAGGCTTGTATCCGGCGCATTCAATTCGCAGAGAATAATTATGTCCGGTCAGGTTTTTAAACCAGAAATCACCGAAAGCATCGCTGCGAGTTGATAGAATGTTTCCCGTCTCGATATCAGTTAAAAACACATCTGCTCCGCTGATTACTGCATCTTCTTCCTGACTAAAGACAGCCCCCGTGATGAAGCTTTTAGGCAGTCCTAAATAATAGACCCGCGGCCGGGTATTATATTCAGGATGCAGTACCTCTGCCCCGGCTATAATTTCCTTGAGATCATCTTCTTCACCGAATTTAAGGGCGCCGGTAGGACATACTCCCACACAGCGCGGTTCTGTCCAGCCTTTATCCAGCAGATGAGCGCAGAAGGTGCACTTTTGTGCGATACCCAGGGTTTCATTGTAATAAATTACCCCTTTATAAGGACAGCTGGCCAGACAGTCCATCCGTCCGGCACATTTGAGCGGGTCGATTATAACTATGCCGTCAGCCCTTTTATAAATGGCCTGTTGCCGACAGGCCGACAGGCAGGGTGCTTCATCGCAATGCTGACAGATGTCATGTAAATAAGATATTTTTACTTTAGGTAGGGAACCTCTGACAACATCGGTAATTTTCATCCAGAAATGTCCGGTATCCGGCTGCGGCCTGGCATAGGGACTCCAGTCATTGCCGACATGCTCGTCTTTACAGGCAATCTGGCAATTATAGCAACCGTTGCACTTATCGATATCAATTATCATGACCTTCACGTTATTTTGCCTCCATAAAGGACCCCAGTGCCGGGCCGGCTGCCGGATGAAAATAACGGCTGAAGGCTGCGGGATATTGCTTTCTCAATTCATCCAGATCGGCCTTCTCGAAATCAGCCAGGAATCCGCTGACCACCATACCGCAGGCATATTGGGAGGTTGTTTTAGCCGGAGTAATCGAATTGATGGCTCCGCCTCTATCCAGTTCTCCCGGTACAATAGGGTCGTATTTGGCCCCGTGGTCTATGGAAATCGCTCCGGGTATAATCCGCTGCGTGACGTAAGCGCCCGCCAGAATAGCGCCTCTTTCATTGAAGACCTTAACAATATCACCGTTCTTAAGGCCTTTTCTAGAAGCGTCGTCAGGATGAATCCAGACCGGTTGATATTGATATCCGTCCGGCCCTCTGACTTTACAGGTGCCTATTTCTCTCAGCCAGGAGATATCCTCGTGGTTGGCATGAATTCCCCAGCGGGGATGATTGGATACCACCAGAAAAGGATATTGCCCGGCACGAGGATGCAGCAGGCTTTCCTGATGACTTTCACCGAAGGCTATCCAATGGGGAACAGGAGGTCTTTCAGCATCGTCCGGAAAGTGTTCCTTTAAACCCTGTGATTCAAATTCGATTTTGCCGGTAGGTGTTTTCAGCGGGTATTTATCCGGTTCATTGTAGAATTTTCTCAGTCCCGGCAGATCTTTTTGCCACTCCGGCGAGGTCGGAATGACATAATATTGTTTGGCGGTGAGTTCTTCCCAGCTAATCAGGTTTTGTATTCGGGAATGGTCGAATCCGGTTCTTATCCAATCAGCGACCGATTTACCCTCGGTATATTCCCGCTCTACTCCCAGTTTGGCGGCTATATCACAAACTATTTCGTAATCGCTTTTGCTTTCTCCGATAGATTCGATACATTTTTTCTCGGGGAAGATCAGGGCATACTGTCCGCCCAGTGTATCGATTGAAATGTCATCTTCTTCAAAAACGGTATTAGCGGGTAATATGATGTCCGCCAGTAGACAATCGTTTTCCAGCCAGGGATGCTGGGCCAGTACAAATTCGATTTTAGGGTCGCGGAAAGCCTTTATCAGCCGGTTACCTTCATTCCAGCAGGTTATCCAGCAGGGAGAATCACTCCAGACCATATGAATTTCAGGACAGTCTTTAAAGGGATAGGTATATTTTTTGAATTGATTTTGGCGACCGGCCATCTCCGATTCACAGCCCCACCAGCTAACCGGAGGATTTAAAATCGCATCCGGCACCAGGGTTTTAGGTATAAAGGAATAATTGGTGTCCTTTACATAACCTCCACGATAGGCGGCGTGTAAATCGGGCCGCATTATACTCTTCGGCAAAGGGTATTCACCCCGGCTGTCGAACATCCCCCATTCAATCATCTTGACTTGTTGAACGCCCGGCTTGCCCAATCCTTGCATGGCCAGCAACAAAATTTGCAGGCGGGCAGGTTCCGAAGAATAAGGACCTCTGATGCCTGGTCCTCCGTTGCCTATTACAATCGAAGTGCGTTTGGAAGCCCATAATTTTGCCAGAGCGGTGGAAATTCTGGCCGGTACACCTGTGATTTCAGCGGCCCATTGGGGAGTTTTGGGGATGCCGTCTTCATGTCCCAGCACATATTCAGAAAATTTATCAAAACCGTAAGTGTGCGTTGCAATGTATTCCTTATCATAAGTTCCTGCAGTTATCCAGACATAGGCCACAGCCAGATAAAGCGCCGCATCGGTATTGGGACGTATCGGGATCCATCTATCCGCATGCACTCCCGCCGCATAGTTTAAATCGGGAGAGATATAAATTTGCTGGATGCCCAGTTCGGTAAACCAGTAGCTTAAACGGCTGGCCGCCTGGCCTCCCCATCCCCAGGGAGTAGTCTCCTGGTCACAGCCCCAGAATAACAACAACTCACTGTTTTCGGCAATATCGGGTATAACGTTGGCAGTGGGCACCTGCTGTCCTACCGGTTCCATGCCCCAGACATGTTTGCCACCCCAGACCCAGCCTTCCCAGCTATCCGGATTCCTGACCTGCAGAGTGTATCCTCCCAATATGTTCAGAAGCCTGCGGGCACAGCCGTGTGAAGCATGCACGGTCTTGTTTTCTCCATGACAATCCGACTGATATAAAATAGCAGTAGTAGTATATTGTGCCTTGATGCGCTGAATTTCACCAGCTACAATGCTTAAAGCTTCATCCCAGGAGATACGGGTATACAGACTCTTACCCCGATTTTCGATATGCCGGTTGCCGTTTGGATCGAAATCCGTTCTCTTTAGCGGATATCTGACTCTATTGGGAGAATAGCACCTTTTTTTATAAGACAGGGTAAGCGGAGGTATCAGAGTTCGCATCAGCGGCTCGAAAGTCTTACCGCGCACTTCTAATTTCCAGGGATTGAACTCTTCGGGCCGGTATTTCCAGTCGTAATTCAGAGGACGAATCCGGATTATTTTACCGTCTTTAACATCGACAATGGAGGTATTGGAACCATATGACTCTCCACACCAGCTGATATCTTTGACAAATGCTTGCTCTGAGCCGTGTTCCTTATTTACGGAGTCCATGCCTATGCCCCCTTAACCATATAAGCAATTTTTCAGGATAGTCTGTCCCAACAAGTCGCATGAATTTATTATTTATAACTGTCATTATGGGTTAGATACAAATTTAACCGTTAAAGCTTGCTTGATTTACCTAAAAAGAACTATCAACCGGTCCGAGGGAACTAAAAAGACTTTTTAAAAATCCACTATCTCAAGCGGAAGGGGAATGATTAACCTTCACTTTAATAATAAAATTATAACATAAATGTCAATAAGATATTCGCTTAAGTATTAGTATCGTTATAGCGATAATTTCAAATCTTAATCATTATAATAATCTATAACGATATACGTACTTGACATTTGGTTTAAAAACATCGATATTATAGATAACTTTTTAGCGAAGTCGGTTTTCAGCATAAAGCAAGAGGGGGTAAGCCGTCTCATCCTGGCATAAGCAATCTGTTAAACCAGATAAAAACTGAATAAGGAGGGTATACTTGAAAAGGTACAGAATTAAAGCAATTATCAGCCTGGTATTAATTCTCCTCATACTCCTGTCAGTTGTAGCTTGTAACGGCTCGAATACTTCTACCACTCCCGCTACATCTTCTCCCAATATGTCAACCACAACCAGTTCTGCTACTGTCACAACAACCACTACCAGCACTTCTGCGGTTACCCAGCATCCCGAACGCTACGGAGGGACTTTCAGAGTAATTGATAACAGATTACCGGAAAGTTCGGTGGGATATCCTCCCAAATTGCTCGGACAGGATATAGACTATGTTTTGCCGACAGTAGAAACTCTGATACGTTGTGATTCTGAATTGAATCCCTTACCCTGGCTGGCTAGCGATTGGGAAATAGCTGCCGATAAATCAAATATCGTTTTTAGCTTGAGGCAAGGCATTAAATTCCATGACGGGACAGATTTTAATGCCCAGGCAGTCAAATTTAACCTTGACGGCGCCATAGCTGCCAATTTAGGCGGAACAACTTCATGGGTAGGTGTGGATGTCATCAATGATTACACTGTCCGGCTGAATTTATCCAGATGGGAAAACATGATTTTCGATACACTGGCCACTTTCCCCGGTATGATGGTCTCACCTACTTCAATTCAAACTAATGGGGAAGAATGGGCAGCCACCCACGCTGTCGGCACAGGACCTTTCACTCTGGAAACTTTCCGACGGGGTGAAATCATGCAGTATAAAAGAAATCCGAATTACTGGATTGAAGGTTTACCTTATCTGGAGGCGATTGAATATATCTGCATTCCCGATACAGTAGCTGAAGTAGTGGCCTTCCGGGCCGACGAAGCCGATGCTGTCAATGCCTGGAGCGCCCAATGCATTTCAGACCTTAAACAGGTGCCCGATACCGTATTCAGTTACCGTCCGGACGGGGTCTGGATTCTTTATCCAGATGACGCCAATCCCGATTCTCCCTTCTCCAAACTAAAAGTCAGACAGGCTTTGAATGCCTGTATCGACAAAGATGCTCTGGCTAAAGCGACCGGTTATGGTATCTTCGAAGCTGCTAAAGTAATTTCTATTCCGGATACTATTGGATATGACTCTAATTTGACTCCTTCAGAATATGATGTTGATAAGGCCAAACAGTTGATGACTGAAGCCGGATATCCGAACGGCTTTGAGTGCACTCTCATAATAACGATACCGGCCCCTGATGTTAAAGATGCCCAGGTGGCTATAGCCGGATTCCTGAGTAAAATCGGTATCGATTGCACCCTGGAATACGCAGATGCGGCAAAATATGCCGAATACATGCAGAAGGGCTGGCATAATGCCATTATCTATGCTCCGGGTGCCGGTGATAATATACTCAGGGCAATGCGCATGTATTATGACACCGCAGGCTATTACGTCAGCCTGAAAGGCCCCGACGGATTAGTCGATATGATCAACGCTGCTCTGGCTACCAGTACTGTCGAACCGGCACTGGTAAACAAAATCGCCAAAGCTATGAATGACGAGGTCAGCATGGTACCCATCACTTATATGGGTACCGCCTGGGTTTATAAAAACTATGTTAATGACCTGGGCCGTCTTGATTTTTCCAGCTTTCGCGTTATCGCCTGGGAACAAATCTGGTTAAGTAACCTGAAATAATTCAGAACCGGGACCTGCCCGGCAGCGCTGCCGGGCAGGTCGGTATTTAACCTGTTGGATATTACCGATCTACGCAACCGGACCGATATCTGCCTTAGTATTTTCCATTCAAGGAGAAACCATACTAATGACTGCTTATATCCTGCGCCGATTGTTAATCGCCTTAATAGTTATTCTGCTGGTTACCATTCTTATTTTTTTTGGTATGCGTATTCTGCCCGGTGATCCTATCTTAATCTGGTATTCCACCAGTGAACTGACTGATTTATCTCCGGCCCAAATCGAACAGATCCGGGAAGAACTGGGACTGAATAAACCGCTGGTGGAACAGTATTTCGATTGGTTTAATGGAGTTATACACGGCGACCTGGGTAAGTCAATGCGTTACCAGACCAGTGTACTGGACGAGATAATGAGAAGGCTACCTATCACGCTTCACCTGGGGGGTCTGGCCTTTTTAATCGGATTCATTATAGGCATTCCGGCAGGTATTATATGTGCGGTCAGAAGAGGCAGTTGGCTGGACAATCTGATTACCATATTCGCAAATTTCGGTATTACGGTACCGGCCTTCTGGCTGGGTATCATACTGGTATATATCTTTGCTCTTAAACTCAACTGGCTGCCCTCATTCGGTTATACCTCGCCTTTCGATGATTTCTGGTTAAGCACCAGAAAAATTATTATGCCGGTATTCTGTCTGGCTGCTTTTAATATCGCTGCTATTGCGCGCCAGACCCGTTCCAGTATGCTGGAAGTTATGCAGCAGGACTACATCCGGACCGCCTGGTCAAAAGGTCTCAGAGGGCAGGCGGTTATAGTCCGGCATGCCCTTAAAAAC
>DAOUFH010000167.1:0-3434 GCA_034429955.1 Dehalococcoidales bacterium | reverse complement strand
AACCGCTGAGGTAGCCGCGATGCCCTCAGCCCAATACGAGCCGTTAGCAGCCCTGGATGGCGGCCAGGACGGATTGGACCAGATAAGGCGTCTGACGGCCCAGTTAAAGGGCAAATTGAGGCCTTCCGGCTGCGCCATGCTGGAAGTGGGACTGGGCCAGGCCCGCATAGTTGCTGCAATGCTGCAAACTGTCTTTACCACCGCGCCGGTAGAAGTCCTGCCCGACCTGGCCGGAATCGAGAGAGCAGTTAAAATCATTCTCCCCCCAGCCGGCTGAAACCCCTTAAACCGGCCAGACTGGCCAAACAGCCAGGCAGAAACTGGCCCTTATACTGATAACCTTTCTCCAGCGCCGCCGTTACAATTTATACCAGCAGATCAATAAAGCCGGCAGGTGAAAGGCTATGATTAAACTAATCGCTTTAGCAGTAATTATCCTTACTTTCTTCATTCTGACTCTTCTCGGTCATAAAGACTCAGACGAACAGCCCAGTGCCGAAAATAAAGACTCCAAATCACGGGTACTATAGTCACCGGGTACAACTTTCTGACTTCGTCTGACGTTATACTATATGCAGGGATGTGGAAAAGGAGGATATTTTATGAAGAAATTGCTGGCTATAGTTATGGCGCTGATGCTGAGCGCGGCCCTGGTCATAACAGGCTGCAGCAGCACCACCACTACACCGACAACCGGCAGCACTACACCGCCTGCACAGCAGGGTACTTTACAGTTGCTGGTCACCGACGCACCCCCTCAAAAAGAGGTCACGGCGATCGAGCTGACCATTTCAACAATCGCTGTACATGCAGCTCAGAGCCAGGCAGAACTTCAAGAGCCGGCGGTCACACCGGGCGCAAGCACCGAATCAGAGAGCGTAGAGAACGGCATGGTTACCGGTACCAATGAGGCTACCACCGGCTGGATAACCATCGACCCCGCCGAAAATGCCACCTTCGACCTCTTGCAAATCAAGGATATCGAAGAATCTCTGGCCGCTCAATTGCTGGAGGCCGGCAAATATACCCAGATCAGACTGACCGTCGAAAAAGCCCGGGTCGGACTGAATAACGGCGCACTACAGGACGCCGAAGTCCCCAGCGGCACTATTAAATTCGTACATCCCTTTGAAATCAAGGCCGACGGCACAACTACGTTATTATTCGATTTCGATGCCGACAGGTCCGTCACTGTATCCGGGAATGCTAAAATTATAGTCAGACCGGTAGTCAAACTCATGACCAAAGATAATCAGCCGGGAACAGGCGACCCTATAGATAAAGCGGTCCTTGATTTTATCAAGAATACCGCCACTTTTAAGTTCGACGGAATCCCCGGCAGTATCAGCTTCACCCGGACAGAAGAAAGCCCCATCAGCGCCTACCGGTCATGGCAATATAACGTGACTTTTCAGACCGCTCATCCCGGACACGGCGACCGCAGCGGAGAAATTCTGGCCCAGGTTATCACCGAACACCGGGCAGTAGTCTATTACAATCTGGATGAACAAAAAATCGGCGCCGCCATCTGCGACGGTGAATGGGACCTGATGTATGATAAAGAGCTGCCCAAATACATCCGGGGCTATGTGGTCAATGGCGGAGATACCGCCCAGCCGGACGGGCCGCAGGATGTCCCGCATACCTTTGTTTATCAGGTCAAGCAGGACAACGGTGATATTATCAATGTCAGCTATAAAGCTTATCCGCCTTCCCCGGCAGGCGACGAAGCTGCCGCTAAAATCACACTGGACTTTTACGCCGGAACAATTCAAACCGGGGACAGACTGGAAGCCTCCGGCAGATATGATGCAGCAGCCAATACCATTGTAGTAGAGGAAGAGGGTAATTATATCCGCACCAGTGTACCCAGGCTG
This sequence comes from Dehalococcoidales bacterium, assembly GCA_034429955.1. Taxonomy (GTDB): domain Bacteria; phylum Chloroflexota; class Dehalococcoidia; order Dehalococcoidales; family UBA3254; genus DATIKD01. Next base: position 1,557 of record DAOUFH010000167.1, on the reverse strand, counting down.
GAAGTCATCGGTAAGATCCTCAGCGGCGGCGATAGCACTCCTGAAGCGCCCGCCGATACGCCTCATAACTTTGTCTACACACTTCAGAAAGATGACGGCAGCACTCTGGAGGTACACTTCACTGTCTATCCTGAAGGGGATGAGCGCCACGACCTGTTCCCGATTACCCTGTATAATACTGCCATTCAGCCCGGTGATTATATGATGGTCTATGGTACTTATGATGTTATCAACAACGTTATTACCGCAGCAGAGGAAGGCGATATCATCAAGACCTATCCGGTAGCACCCTGATTACTGAACTCCTCATAACCGGGAGCCTCTGCTGCGTACACTTTGCAGGCAGAGGCTCTTCTTATATCAGGGGCGGTTGACAACTATCTTGAGGGATCGGTGCCGACCCGGTCAATTGCAGACACAGCAGGTTGGGATTCGGTAAAGACAGGTTTTCTATCTTCCCGCGACATCAAACCGGCATAGGGACCCAATAACTGTTCGTATTGACGGTGGTAAAACTCCGGTAATATTTCGGTACTGTGCTCGTGAAACGCTCTGAATTGGACATCAGTTTTAAGCAACTGCAATATTTCACGCAATCTGGCTATCATTTGACCGTTACCCAGGTTTTTGACGGTATTATAGGCAGCGGTAAAAAGTGTCGGCGTACTGAGCATACGTTTCAGCAGCATTCCGGATGAGGAAACATAAACAATGATTTCGATTAGTTTCTCATAAAAAACAGTAGCGCTATAATTTTTTAATACAAAAACCAGATAAGGCATGTAATAAAAAGTAAAAGGCATAGCCGTTAAAAGTCGATCCTGGGCCTGGTATTGGTTGAAAAGAGGGGTATTTCCAAAAGGTACCGGAATATTGAAATTAGGCATAACGAACGGCACTCTGGAGGCGAACTCTTTAGTCAGTTCAACCGGCTCATCACCCCTATCGACATCCAGACCAAAGATAAAGTTGGCCTGAATACCCGACACAAAAGGCCGAATATCGTTAAATTGTTTGATCACACTGTCCAATTTGGCTCTGGGTGTAACCGACTGACCAGACCCGACCTTATTGGAATAAGCCGCCCAGGATTCCACACCGGGGATAATGTAGAAATTCCCCATTTGTTTGAGTCTGGCCAGGCGGGAACCCCGTAAAGTGGTAAGTGAAGTTTCCATACCATAGGTATTATGGTGACGATTGGGCAATCTTTCCAAAACATCAAAAACTTTTTCAAATTGCACGGCAAAATTAGGGTCATGCAGGCTGATTATCACCTGAGGGAAATGTTTAAAAATAAAACGCATATCCGCTTCCATTTGATCGAGTGGTAAAAGAGAGTAAGGATTATTCCAGTCGATACAAAAGTCACAGGAATTAGGACAGCCGGTGCTGGTAATAACCGGAATGGTATTAAAGAAATAAGGTTTACCCTTTAAAAAAGTGGAGGAACGAATTTCCGGCAGGCGTTCCTCGACACCGGGAATATTTTTCAAAGGCCGTCCGCTGTTAAGGATCTGGTGTTGCGGCAGGGCTTTTAAGATTTCGGAGAGCAAC
>DAOUFH010000166.1:0-2137 GCA_034429955.1 Dehalococcoidales bacterium | reverse complement strand
GGAACTCTCAGTCAGAAAGGAGATGGTCTGGACGCTGAAGCAGATGGGTGTCAATGTCGAGACCAGCCACCATGAGCTGGCGACAGGCCAGCAGGAGATCGATTTCGCTCCGGAAAACGCTTTGAAAGGGGCGGATAACCTGGTAACCGCCCGCTACACTTTAAAAGCTATCGCCCAAAAACACCGTATGGGAGCTACTTTCATGCCCAAACCGGTTGAAAATATGGAGGGCAGCGGACTGCATATTCATCAAAGCCTGTCTTTTCTGGAAACCGGCGGAAATGCCTTCGCCGATATCAATGATGACTACGGACTTTCGGATATCGCGCGCCATTTTCTGGCGGGGCTGCTGCATCATGCCCGCGGATTGAGCCTGATTCTGAATCCGCTGGTCAATTCATATAAACGCCTGATCAAGGGCTTCGAAGCACCGGTCTATATCACCTGGGCCAGGGTTAACCGCTCGGCGCTAATCCGGGTGCCCAGGGTCAATCCCCAGCGCCTGGAAACCACCAGGCTGGAGCTCAGGAATCCCGACCCTTCCTGCAATCCCTACCTGGCCTATTCACTGCTTTTGAAATGCGGACTGCAGGGCATCAAGGAAAAACTGCCTCTGCCGCAGCCGGTAGAAGAAAATTTATTCGCCTTCGATAGCGTCGAACTGCAGAGAAAACAGATAGAGCACCTGCCGGAAACTCTGGGAGAAGCTCTGACGGCCTTCCAGGAAGATGACTTGATCCGGGAGACCCTGGGAGAATTGCTGTTCACCAAACTGCTGGAGATCAAAACGCGGGAGTGGCAGGAATACTGCCGCCATGTGACGCTCTGGGAGACCGACCGTTATTTGGGAGTCTGAAAATGCCCTCTGTTATCCAACTACTTAAAAATACACTGCCTGAAGGCTCCGAGGTCGTTTGCGGTGATGTCGGCCTGTATAACGAAGTCAGCTGGGTGATCTCCCTGCGGCCCACCCCGCCCGGTTTCGATGTATTGAAAGGCGGCGAATTCGCCCTGATCGGTGCAGATATCGCGGACGGGCTCAACATCAGCCTCTCCCACCTGGTCTCCACGCTTTCCGACCGGGGCATCAGCGGCATTGCCATTCTGGGAGAAATCAGCAAAGAAGCCCAGCAAGAGGCGATTACCCATAAAGTGCCCCTGATACAACTGCCCCAGCAAACCAATATCGCCGCGCTGGAAAAAAATCTGACCCAGCTGATCAATGAAGAACGGCAGCTGCTATATCAAAGGGAACGAGAATTCAACCAGTCTATGATGGAACTGGCGGTAGCCGGCAGCGGCATTCAGTCCATCGTCCAGAAACTGCGCGAACTGACCGGACGCAACCTGGGCTTTATCGATTTAAATTACAATCCCCATTTCGCCCTGGACCCGGAGATCTCCGAAGCCTTCAGGAAGCAGGTGCACCAGGCGCTTTCCAGGCTGCGCTCGGCCTCCATCACCATCTCTACCCCGGTAATCGGCCTGAACCTGACCGAGCAACTGGCCTGTTTTCTGGGCATGATACGCATAGGCAAAGATATCAAGGGTTATCTGATGCTGCTGGCACCCCATAAAGATATCTCTGAGATAGACCGTCTGGCGGTCAGAGTGGGCACCCTGGCGATGGCGGTAGAAATGTCACGCCGGCAGGCGGTGGAAGAGACCGAAGCCCGTTTTGAGTCCGATATGGTGGAAGACCTGGTCAGCGGAGACCTGAGCACCATCAATATCGAAGAGCTGAGCCGCAGGCTCAATATCAATTTAAGTAAACCCTTTGTCTGTCTGATCGCTCATATTGAAAAACAGCAGTCCGACCAGGCTGAAATCATCCGCTATCTGGCCGGTAAATTCCCCAAGGCGCACAGCTATTTCCGCAATGATGAGCTGGTTATACTGTCCCCGCTGGACGCCATGAAAAATGTGACGGAACTGAGAAAACTGGGCAAAGAATTCTTTGACAGTCTTAAAAACGGGCTGAACGAGAAGATCACACTGGGCATCGGACGGTCCTACCAGGGTGCGGAACAGGTGCGGGTATCCTACCGCGAAGCCGAACAATCGCTGTCCATGGGACTGCAGCTTTTCGGCAGCGCCAGTCTGACCTGTTTTGCCGATCTGGGGGTTTACCGCCTGC
>DAOUFH010000165.1:0-26460 GCA_034429955.1 Dehalococcoidales bacterium | reverse complement strand
CAGGGCTGATAGGCTCTGACCTGCCGCCAGATTTCAACCGCCGTCGACCGCCAGTCGATTTTTCCGTCTTCCCTGGTGATTTCACGGGTGAAAGTAGCCTGGGTGCTATCCTGGGTCAGGGGTACTATTTTACCCTGGCCCAATCTGGCCAGTACTTCCAGCACCAGCTGTCCTCCAATCAGGAACAACTCAGCGGTCAGACTGACTGCATCAGCGCAGTCCAATACCGGTATTTGAGCGCGGCAGAAAAGCGGTCCGCTATCCATGCCCGCATCAAGCTGCATCACGCTCACGCCGGCGAACTCATCACCGGCCAGGAGGCTCGCAACCACCGGCGAGGGACCGCGGTATTTGGGTAAGAGCGACGGATGAATATTGATACAGCCGAACGGTGCGCTAGCCAGGACTGTTTGAGGTAAAATCAGACCGTAGGCCGCCACCACGATCGCTTCAGGCCGCAGAGAACGCAACTGTTCCACTGTTTCGCCAGCTTTGAAATCAGCGGGCTGTAAGACTGACAGTCCCATCTTCAGCGCGGCGGTCTTGACCGGCGGGGCCAGTATCTCCCGCCCCCGGCCGGCAGGCTTGTCCGGCCGGGTATAAACGGCCGTAATTGTCTGCCCGCTCAGCCTGAGCAGATTCAAGACCGGCACAACAAATTCCGGCGAACCCATAAATACTATACGCACCTCTGAACCTCCGGAATTTATTGTAACATCAGAACTGTTTGTCAACAATCAAAAACAAGAGTAAGAGGCCTCATTAATGCAAAAAACAGGTATTTTTTACGGATTCTATAACCAGGAAACACCAATAAAAACGACTGAATTTTAACCATATACACCTTGATAGACCTTACCCCCAAAAGGTATCCTAGACCTTGCCACCAGTTGTTAAAAACCTTTCAAGCAATACACCTTTCGATGAACGTGCCTTTTATTGTTTTATTCCCGCGGTAGTATTGTTTTTTGAAAACGAGGACTTGCCAGTGAAAACCCGTACAGCACAAGAGATTTGGGAAACCGCACTGGGCGAGTTGCAGCTTCAAGTCAGCCGGGCTAATTTCCGTACCTGGCTGGAAAAGACCAAAGGCCTGAGTTACCAGGATGACCATCTGATTTTGGGAGTGCCCAATACATTTGTTTCTGAGTATCTGGACAAGAACCTGCGTTCTTTGATAGAAAAGACGCTGATTGGCATTACTCAGCGCGATGTTAAGGTTACTTTCACCCTGGATAACGGCCGGCCGGTTAGCGAACCTGCAGCCGCACAGTCATCTTCAGCCGCAGTCTCTGTTGCACCGGCGACCACCGGCTGTTCGGTCGTACCTAACCTTACCCGGCTTAATCCTAAATATACTTTTGACTCGTTCGTAGTCAGCCAGTGTAACCGGCTGGCTTTTGCGGCCGCCCAGGGAGTCGCCCAGAATCCCGGCCAGTCCAGCTATAACCCGCTTTACATTTATGGAGGCGTAGGGTTGGGCAAAACCCATTTGCTGAACGCTATCGGCAATGCCGCCCTTTCCCGGGGTGTCCAGGTCCTGTATGTCAACGCCGAACAATTCACCAATGAGTTCGTACAGTCCATCCGTGAGAAGCGTACCGATGATTTCCGCAGCAAATACCGCAATACCGATATGCTGTTAATCGATGATATCCAGTTTATCAGCGGCAAAGAGCAGACCGAAGAGAGCTTCTTCCATATTTTCAACGAACTGCGGCATGCTGACCGCCAGATCGCGCTCACCAGCAACTGCCCGCCGCACTCTATGCCCCTGATCGAAGAACGCCTGCGTTCGAGACTGGAATGGGGACTGTCGACCGGCATCCAGCAGCCGGACTTCGGTACCAGGCTGCAAATCTTAAGCGATAAAGCCCGTAAAGAGGGTGTCTCTCTTTCTCCGGATGTGCTGGAATTCATCGCTGATAAGATCAAACAGAATATCCGCGAGCTGGAAGGCTCTCTGAACCGGGTAGTGGCTTATGCCAAACTGCTACGTACCGTAGTCACACCCGAGCTGGCCGGAGAAGCTCTCCAGGATATCGCCGATAAGCAACCTAAAGCGCTGCCGGCGCCTTCACAGCTTCTGGAGACTGTGGCCCGCTATTTCAACCTGGATACGGATGAACTGCGCAGCCGGAAACGGGATAAGCAGACCATCCTGGCCCGCCAGATAGGCATGTACCTGATGCGAGAGAATACCGACTACTCTCTTTCCCGTATCGGGCGTGAGTTCGGAGGCCGCCAGCCGATTATCGTCAGCCAGGCCCACAAGAAGATTTCCTGCGAAATGGGAAGCGACCCCGAACTGAAGAAAACACTGGACTCCCTCCAGCAGCAGATGCCTGCCGAGTAAGCAGCCACCTACTGATCTTACCGGTGCCAGTATCTTTTCGTTGCGCTTCCTCTTTACTGCTTTTTCCGCGGTCTACTGCGCTTTACCAGGACGTCTGTGCGTATTTTAACCCTTACACTAACTATATAGTTCCCTTATAGTTATTTTTTCTGCACTACATAATCAGGGCCATTGCTGCCGTGAACCGGTCCATTTACCCTGCCGTCCGGCAGCCGTTATACAGGCCTATAAAATATGCTTATATGACATCTAATCTCAGCCGGGCCCTTTAGATTATCGTTGTTCAGTCCTTGCTATAAGGGAACTATAAATCTGCTATAAGTATTTTCCGGGTCGGAAGAGATATCTCAGCCGGAATTGTCCTGAAAACCCATCTCAAATTGGTCTTTTTACCGCTGTCAATAGTCAATTGTTCTTATAGAATCGCGGCCTTTCTTAACAGACTATTATTACTGTTATTAACCTGAATAAATATAGGCTATAATAAAATATGTTTTATCTTATATATAACGCTAAGTACGACCATATAAACAATCTATTGGGATGGCGGAAACAGTATGCTGGATAGAGTTGAACTCAAAGTAAAAGCCGGAGATGGCGGAAAAGGGGCTATCACCTTCCGGCGTGAGAAATATATTCCCTTCGGCGGGCCTTTCGGTGGAGACGGCGGCCGGGGTGGGGATGTAATAGTTAAAGCAGAGGATAGTGTAAGCACCCTCAGGGCCTATCAACGCAGGCGCAGTTTCAAGGCTACCAACGGTGAGGGGGGCATGAACAAGCGCAAGCACGGCGCTAACGGAGCCAGTATTGTTCTGAGTGTTCCGCTGGGCACGCTGGTCTATCATAAAGAGCCTGACGGAGAGCTGATTTTTCTGACCGACCTGGAGAAAGAAGGTCAGTCCGTAGTAGTAGCCCGCGGCGGCAACGGCGGCTACGGTAATTCACATTTCGCCACCGCCACCAACCAGACTCCCAGAATCGCTCAGCCGGGTATACCCGGACAGGAAAAAATAGTCGTGCTGGAGATGCGCCTGATCGCTGATGTGGGCATTGTGGGTTATCCCAATGTGGGCAAGTCCTCTTTATTGACGGCACTGTCGCGGGCCCGGCCGGAAATTGCCGATTATCCCTTCACCACACTGGAGCCGCAGCTGGGAGTGGTGGATGCCGGCAGTGGTAATCAGTTCATTCTGGCTGAAATACCCGGTCTTATCGAGGGTGCTCACAGCGGCCGCGGGCTGGGACACAGTTTTTTGAAACATGCTATGCGCACCAGGGTGCTTTTACACCTGCTGGACGGTGGCTCAGCCGAACCTCTGGAGGATATGTTCAAAGTCAATAACGAGCTGGCCATGTTTGATACTACCCTCTCCTCCAGACCGCAGGTGGTGGCCGTCAACAAGATAGATTTACCCGCGGTGCAGGAACGCCGCCGGATGCTGGAAAAGAGCTTTGCCGAGGCTGGCGTCAAGCCGGTCTTCATTTCCGCTGCTACAGGAGAAGGTCTGTCCGATCTGGTCAAGACCATCTGGCAGACCCTTAAAGAACGGGCAGTAAGTGAGCAACTTGAACCGGCCGGTGAAAAGCCGCCCCAGGTTCACCGGCCTAAACCCCAGTTACGGGGAATCAAAGCCTACCGCCGGGGCAATACCTATATCCTGTCCGATCCCGGAATAGAACGCCTGCTCGACCGGCTGGATTTGGAGACTCCGGAAGACCTGGAGGAGTTTAACCAGGCCTTGGAGAAGATGGGTGTCAATAAGACTTTAAAAGAGGCCGGCGCCAAATCGGGAGATACCGTCAAGATTGGCGATATGGAGTGGACCTGGTTTGACGACACCCGTAAATAACGTTTATCTTCAATATCCTGCTGGCAGAGGCCTGGGTGTTTTTGAGATAAGGTCTGTAAATATACTAAAATAGGTCTATGCGTAGAATAGGCGTCTTTGGAGGTACTTTCGACCCGGTACATCTGGGACATCTGGCTGTGGCCGCTGAGGTGCGCCGCGCCATGAATCTCGCCGATTTCATCTTCATGCCGGCCGGGCAGCCCTATTTTAAAAACCTCAAGAATATTTCCGATTCACAGCACCGTTTGAACATGCTCCGGCTGGCCCTGCAGGATAAGCCTTTTTACAGCATCTCTCAACTGGAGCTGGAACGTCCCGGACCGACCTATGCGGTTGAATCAATGAGCAAGATGAAAGCCGGTCTGAAAGCCGGGGAAGAGCTGTACTTCATTCTGGGCTGGGACGCCCTGATGAACCTGCCTAAATGGCGCGAAGCCGCCCGCCTGATTGAAATCTGCCGTATCGTGGCAGTCCCCCGTCCGGGATTCTCTCAACCGGATATCGCTCAAATTGAGAAAGAACTGACCGGCATAGCCCGCCGCTGTACCATACTGGAAAGGCCTCTAATTGACATCAGTTCCAGCGCAATACGCCGCCGGGTGGCTGAGGGTCTGCCGATTGCTAAAATGGTGCCTGCGGCGGTTGAGGAGTATATTCACGCCAATTCCCTCTATCGTGAGGATATTTAAGCTTGGCCGGCGGATCGCTCTGTCTGCGGCGCCGGTACCGTCTGAATATAACAGTTCGGTTGAAGTTGAAATAGTGTTGCAGGAGGGAGAACAGATGCTGGAATATCCGGAAGCCCTGGTCTTGTCTCAGCAATTGCTGAATACCCTTCAGTCTGGGAAAATAACCCGGGTGACCGCAGCCCAGACCCCGCACAAGTTGACCTGGTACAACGGAGACCCTCAAAAGTATGCCGAGATGCTCTGCGGACGCAGCCTTGACGGGGCCTGTAATCACGGCGCCCTGGTGCAGCTCCAGGCCGGTCCGGCCTCCCTGGTGTTCAGCGACGGGGTCAATCTGCGTTTTCACAAAAAAGAGGCAGCCCGTCCTCCCAAACATCAGCTGCTGCTGGAGTTCTCCGACGGCAGTGCGCTGAGTGCCGTGGTGCAGATGTACGGCGGCATTGTCTGCTTCATGAACGGTGTTTACGATAACAAATATTACCGGGCGGCGCTTGAGAAACCGTCTGTTTTATCAAAAGAGTTCAGCCTGCAATATTTCCTGGACCTGGCCGGTACGCCCGAGGCGGCTAAATTGAGCCTGAAAGCACTGCTGGCGACCGAGCAGAGGGTCCCCGGTCTGGGCAACGGCGTCCTGCAGGATATCCTGTTCAAAGCCGGCCTGCAACCCAGGAAAAAGGTCAATACACTAAACGATAAAGATAAGCAAATACTCTACCAATCTATCGTCGGTACCCTCAGGGCAATGGCTGAATCAGGCGGCCGCGATACGGAAAAAGATCTCTTCGGCCAGCCCGGCAGATATGTGACTGTTATGAGCAGCAAGAGTGCCGGTAAACCCTGTCCGGCCTGCGGTAGCGCCATTAAAAAAGAGGCCTATCTGGGCGGCAGTGTATATTACTGTGAGAAATGCCAGAAGCCTTGAGGTTGCCTTAGTAGCGGATAAAAAAGAAAAGGTCCGCTTTTCAAAGCGGACCTTTTTCGGTTAAGCACTATTAAATATTTTAGATATCCAGGTTCTTGACGCTCTTGGCATGGGCCTGGATGAAAGCCTTGCGCGGGGGTACTTCTTCGCCCATCAGTATGCGAAAGGACTCATCGGCTTTTACCGCATCGGGTACGGCTACCTGGAGCAGCGTTCTGGTCTGCGGGTTCATGGTGGTCTCCCACAGCTGTTCGGCTGACATTTCGCCCAGACCTTTGTAACGCTGCAGTTCGATCTTGCGGTTGGTCTCTTTAACCCGCTTGAGAGTCTCGTCCCTTTCCTGGTCGGAATATACCCAGTGCTGCAGTGAACCGGCTTTGATCCGGTAGAGCGGAGGCTGGGCTATAAATAAATGACCCTGGTTGATCAATTCACACATATGACGGAAGAAGAAAGTCAGCAGCAGTGTCCGTATATGCGAACCGTCCACATCGGCATCGGTCATCAGGATAATGCGGTGATATCTGAGTTTGGAGAGGTCCATATCGCTGTCGATGTTGGTGCCCAGGGCGGTAATCAAAGCCCGGATTTCCTCATGGGCCAGCATTTTATCCGGGGCGGCTTTTTCCACGTTCAAAATCTTACCGCGCAGCGGCAGAATGGCCTGGAAGCGACGATTGCGTCCCTGTTTGGCTGAACCGCCGGCTGACTCACCCTCTACCAGGTAAAGCTCACTGTTGGCGGGGTCTTTTTCCGAGCAATCCGCCAGTTTACCGGGCAGGGCGCCGCCATCCAGGCTGTTTTTCTTTAATACCAGGTCGCGGGCGCGCCGGGCCGCTTCCCTGGCGCGGGCGGCGGTGAAACATTTGTCCAGAATACTGCGGGCGTCATCTGGATGCTCTTCCAGATAGAGCGCCAGCTGGTCGGACATAACGCTTTCCACGATGCTTTTGGTTTCAGCGTTGCCCAGTTTGCCCTTGGTCTGGCCTTCGAACTGAGGTTCGGGCAGGCGTACGCTGATAATAGCAGTCAGGCCTTCCCGGACGTCATCGCCGGTCAGGTTGGGTTCATCTTCTTTAACCAGCTTGTTCTTGCGGGCGTAATCATTCAAAACACGGGTCAGAGCGGTACGGAAGCCCGTCAAATGCGTGCCGCCGTCGACGGTGTTAACGCAGTTGGCGAAACTGTAGATGGACTCCGAATAGCCGTCGTTGTACTGGAAGGCGATTTCAACGGTAGTGGTATCCACCTGTTTGTAAATATAGACCGGTTTGGGATGCTTCACTTCCCGGGTGCGGTTCAGATGGTGCACATAACCGGCTATACCACCCTCGAAGTAGAAGGTATTTTCGATATCCTTGCGCTCGTCGTAGATTGAAATTTCCAGCCCTTTATTGAGATAGGCGACCTCACGTACGCGGTCGGCCAGAATGTTGTAGTCGTAAACGGAATCTTTGAAGATTTCCTTGTCCGCCAGGAAGGATATTTTGGTGCCCGTGCCGGTGGCCGGGCCCAGTTCCTGTACCGGGCTGGTCAGAATTCCTTGTTTGAATTCAATTGAATACAGCTTGTCGTCTCTTTTGACTTCAGCCTTGAACCATTCAGACAGAGCGTTGACGGCCTTGGCACCCACGCCGTGCAGACCGCCGGAGACCAGGTAAGCGCCGCCGCCGAATTTACCGCCGGCATGCAGGATTGTCAAAGCCGTCTCCAGGGCGGACTTGCCGGTAGTAGGATGAATTTCTACCGGGAAACCGCGTCCGTTATCTTCCACAATGATGGAGTTGTCCTGTTTGATGATGACCGAAATTTTATCGCAGAAGCCGGCCATGGCTTCATCGACGGAGTTGTAGATAATTTCATAGACCAGGTGGTGCAGGCCGCGCTCGTCGGTGCTGCCGATATACATACCGGGACGCCGGCGCATGGCTTCTCTCCCGCCCAGCACCTGGATATTGGCTGCGGTATATGTGCTTAAATCGACGTTTTCAACAGCCTCGTTGTTTGGTTCGGGCAGTTCGGGATTGTAATTTGTATCATTAACCATAAAAGGCCTTACCCCCCTAGTTTTTATCAATCACAACATTGTGATTTGGGTGAGTCCGACAAAATTTTACACGCTGAGGCCTCTAAAATTCGCAAGAAAGGCTATTTTAAACCCTGAGGGACACTTCAACATGTCATAACAATTATACCATAGAATAGATATAAAGTGAATCGTGGGGAAGCCTGTCGGAGGAGGGTTGCGCGCGGCGGCGTTCACGGCTGTAACGGACTGTACCGGCAGGCGCTTTATCAACCCAGGCAGACCGGGCCGTAACAGGCCCGGTACTAAAGGCTTAGACCAGCAGGTTCTTCAATTCGGACAGCGGCACCGTTTTCTGGTCTGAACCCTGCATATCCTTTATCTGAACGCTGCCGGACTTTATCTCGTCTTCTCCCAGTATCAGGGTATAGCGCGCCGACAGGTTGTTGGCCAGACGCAGCTGGGCTTTCAGGCTTTTGTTGCCGGGAGCCAGTACTACCGCCAGGCCGTCCGAGCGTAAATCGCCGGCCAGTTTGAAGGCCGCGGTTTTAGCTTCATCTCCCAGAAAAGCGATAAAAGCGACCGGTCCGGAGGCCGGCGGCACCGGCAGGTTCTGGCGTTTGAGGTTGGCGATAATACGTTCGATTCCGGTGGCAAAACCCAGTGCCGGGGTAGCCTTGCCTCCCAGTTCTTCTATCAGGCCGTCATATCGGCCGCCTCCGCCGATAGTGCTCTGGGCACCTTCGATTTCAGGCTGGATCTCAAAGACCGTGCGGGTGTAATAATCCAGTCCTCTCACCAGGCAGTGGTCTATTTCCACGGGCAGTCCCAGGACGGACAGATATTTTTTCAGCTGGGCGAAGTGTTCGGCGCAATCGGGACAGAGATTTTCATAACTTTTAGGCGCCTGGCCGGCATATTGCTGGCAGTAAGGATTCTTGCAGTCCAGCAGGCGCAGGGTATTGCGTTCCAGCCGTCCGCGACAGTCCTGGCATAAATCAGCCTGATGCGCGGAGAAATACTCTTTCAGTTTAGCCAGATAGGCCGGGCGGCAGCTTTTGCAGCCGATGCTGTTAAGTTTGAGGTGCAGACGGCTGATGCCCAGCGAGACAAAGAATTGCCAGGCCATATCGATGACCTCGGCATCCAGGGCCGGGTCGTTATCTCCGAGGGCTTCATAGCCGAACTGGTGGAATTCGCGGTAGCGTCCGGCCTGGGGACGTTCATAGCGGTAGCTGGCAGAAAGGTAGTACAGTTTGACAGGCTGAGGCAGGTTGGCCAGGCCGTGTTCCAGGTAGGCCCGGCAGACCGAGGCGGTGCCTTCCGGTTTAAGGGTCAATTTATTGCCTCCGCGGTCCTCGAAAACATACATCTCTTTCTGTACGATATCCGTTTCTTCTCCCACCCCGCGCACGAACAACCCGGCGTCCTCAAAGACCGGCGTATCGATCCTGCGATAGCCGTATAAATGACAGATCCGCTCTATTTTTTGCTCTATAAAACGCCAGTAGGGCTGGTCCTCCGGCAAGATATCCTGTGTCCCGCGCTGCGCCTGATACACACCTTTCTCCTGAATTTATGATTATGAAAATAGAATAGAACAGCCGGGATAGCTTGTCAAAAGGGTCTTGCCGGCGGACAGTTCACAATTCAGGTGAAGACTGTACTGACGGCAACATTACCGTCATGATTTTGTTTATAAATAGCCGATATTAGATTATACTATTAACATAAGGTGTAAAGATGAACAGCCAGCGCTTAATTGAAAAAGCCCAGTTGTACCTGCCGCCGGATAAAGTCAAGCTGGTCAAGGAAGCTTATGAATTCGCGGCCAAGTCCCATGACGGGCAATGCCGGGTTTCCGGAGAACCTTATATCGAACATCCCTTGCAGGTGGCGCTGACACTGGCTGATTTGCAGCTGGATGCCAGTTCGCTGGCCGCCGCTCTGCTGCACGATGTAGTGGAAAACTGCGGCGTCCCCAACATCGATATTGAGACCCGCTTCGGCAGTGAGGTAGCCAAGCTGGTCGACGGAGTGACCCGCCTGGGCAAAATCGCCTGGGCCGGAGAAGATATCGCCCGCCGCGAGTCCCAGGCCAAAAACCTGCGCAAGATGCTGGTGGCTATGGCCGAGGATATCCGGGTGGTCTTCATCAAACTGGCCGACCGCCTGCACAATATGCAGACCCTGCACTTCATGCTGCCTGAAAAGCAGACCCGCATCGCCCAGGAGACCATGGAGATTTATGCTCCGCTGGCCCACCGTCTGGGTATCTGGGAGTTGAAGTGGCAGCTGGAAGACCTCTCTTTCCGTTATATTGAGCCTGAAAAATATCGCACCATCGCCAGGCTGGTGGCCCGCCGCCGGGTGGAAAGGGAAAATTTTATCGCCCAGGCTATCCAGGTACTGAAAGCGGAATTTGAAAAGGCCAATTTGAAGGCTGAAATTTACGGGCGTCCCAAACATATCTACAGCATCTACCAGAAAATGGAAAAGTACGAAGCCCAGGGCAAACAGTTCGATGATATTCACGACCTGCTGGCCGTACGCATACTGGTTGCGACCGTGGGCGATTGTTATAACGCTCTGGGTATCATTCATAATCTCTGGCATCCCATGCCGGATGAATTCGATGATTACATTGCCAATCCCAAGTCCAACGGCTACCAGTCTTTGCATACTACGGTGGTGGGGATGGGGACCACTCCCCTGGAGCTGCAGATCCGCACCTATGAGATGCATCACGTCGCCGAGTACGGTGTGGCCGCTCACTGGCGCTACAAAGAGGGTGAAAAGGGCGATATGCGCTTCGAGGAGCGCATATCCTGGCTGCGCCAGTTGATCGACTGGCACCGCGAGTTCGCCGGAGCCGAGGAGTTCCTGGAATCGGTCAAGACCGATATCTTCAACGACCAGGTTTTCGTGTATACCCCGCGCGGGGAGATCAAAGACCTGCCGCGCGGTTCCACGCCGCTGGATTTTGCCTACCGTATCCATACCGAGCTGGGACATCATTGTGTAGGTGCCAAGATTAACGGCAAACTGGTGCCGCTGAACTACCGGCTGAATAACGGCGATATCGTGGAGATAATGACCGTCAAAGCGGGCAAGGGTCCCAGCCAGGACTGGCTGCGTCCCAGCCTGGGTTATGTCAATACGTCCGGCGCCCGTGAAAAAATCCGCCAGTGGTTCAAGAAGCAGAAACGTCAGGAGAACATCGAACGCGGCAAAGACATGCTGGAACGGGAGATGAAGCGCCTGGGCATCAAAGCCCCTGAAAAAGACGAACTGGCCCGCATGTTTAAATACGATGATACCGAGGATTTCTTCGCTGCGGTAGGTTACGGCGGCATCAGCGCCCATTCCGTGGTGATGAAGCTGGTTACCCAGGCCGATTCGGCCAAAATGGTTACCCCGGCGGTAACCCCGAAAGAGTCACCGGCTTCCTCCATTACAGTGCTGGGGGTGGGCGATATGCTCACCCGTTTAGGCGAATGCTGCCATCCGGTGCCGGGAGATGCCATTATCGGCTATATCACCCGCAGTCGCGGAGTAACCGTGCACAAGCAGAGCTGTCCGAATGTGATTCATGAGAAAGAAAAGAACCGTTTGATTGAGGTGGAGTGGGGTATGGAAAAATCGGTATTTCCCGCACGCATCCAGATTGAAGCGTGGGATAGAGTGGGTCTGGTCAGAGATATCACCACCGTCGTGGCTGAGGAAAAGGTCAATATAACCTCGTTCGGTTTGGACAACCGCGATAATCATACCACCCTGATGGTCTTGAGCCTGGAGACTGCCGGTTTGACCCAGCTGTCGCGCATGATGGAAAAGATCGAAGGAGTGCGCGGGGTTATCAGTGTCAGCCGCGTTCTGGACGAGGCTGGTCTGAAAAGCGGCAGCCCTGCTGCTAATTGATATTTGCCAAAATCCCTAAAACACGATACCATTAACAAGGTAATTTTATTATTTATTCCGGTTGGTCCGGACCAGGAGGAAATTTTTGCCTACTACCAAAACTGCTGAAAAAGAAATGCGTGCTGCCGGCAGAAGACAGGACCGTAATAAGGCCTCCCGCAGCCAGGTTAAAACCCAGGTCACCAAAGCTGAACATTTGATTGCCGGCGGTAACCTGGAGGCAGCCACAGCCGAGGTTAAAACCGCGGTTAAAAACCTCGATAGAACAGCCAAGAAAGGGGTTTCTCATCCCAATGCTGTCGCGCGCAGCAAGTCCAGACTGATGAAAAAGCTCAACAAGGCCTCTGCCAAAAAAGCCTGAGCGCTGCTTTCAGTCGTGATTCAATAAAAGCATTGATACCTGAATTTGCCGGAGATTATTGACAAATGCAGGTATTATGTTATATCCTCAACAGATAGAACATTAGTTCTCTAATCGTACAGGTGTCCGGGAATGAGACGCGACATGAAACCTTTGTCTGTCAGGCAGCAGAAAATTTTAAGTTTTATCCGGGGTTTTCTCTCGGACAAAACTTATCCCCCCACTATTCGCGATATCGTACACGGCTGCGGTATCAGTTCCACCTCGGTTGCAGACTATAATCTGGCTATCCTGGAAAAAGCCGGTTACATCCGCCGTCATCGCGAGGTGTCCCGGGGCATCGAACTACTGGATGAAGCTGCGCCCCGGATCGGTTTAACCGCTGTTCCCGTGATCGGGCAAATCGCTGCCGGCGAGCCTATTCCCGTACCGCTGGCGGAGTCTTTCAGCAGCGTAGCTGCCGCCGATACCATAGAGGTCCCGGCCGATCTCCTGCGCGGGAAAAAAGAAGTTTACGCCCTGAAAGTCAAAGGGTTATCGATGATCGATGCTCTTATCAATGACGGCGACCTGGTGATCATGCAGCATACCAGCTCCGTGGATAACGGAGAGATGGCCGCCGTCTGGCTTAAAAACGAGAAAACGGCCACTCTCAAAAAAGTCTTCGTCAGCCCCCGGCAGGTCCGCCTGCAGCCCGCCAACTCTCAGATGCAGCCCATCTACGTGGAACCCGAGAACGTGGAAATCCAGGGTAGAGTGGTGGCTGTCATCCGTCAATTAACATAAGCTCAGGATTTGCTTTTTTTGGCTAAAGAGCCTAAATTATAGACGGTTAAGGTAATTGCGTTCTGCAAAAAAGGAAACCTGATGTTTATTAATCAGTTTCAAGCTGTAGGCTCTGCGCTTTTCAACCGCGGCCTGATCTCATCTTCAAGCGGTAACTTGAGCATCCGTATGGGGGAACACATCGTTATCACCCGGCGGGGCAGCAATCTGGCTAACCTTCAGGAGCAGGATCTGGTTGAGACCGGAGTTTACAAAAATGATCGCAATACCCCTTTTGCCTCGGTTGAATTGCCCGTTCACCGTCTGATTTACCAGAAGACCGCCGCCAAAGCTATCGTGCACGCTCATCCGCCCTATGTAACCGCTCTGTCCCTGGTCGAAAAGCAGTTATCTTCCGAGCACCTGGAAAACTTTTGTGCCCTGGGAAATGTGCCGGTGCTGGGCTGGGGCCTGAAGGTTAAGCCCGGCGAGTTGGCGGACCTGATTGCCGACACGCTGGTCGCCAACCGGATAGTAGTGGTACACGGCCACGGCAGCTTCGCAGTGGGACAAATCATGGACGATGCCTATGATTGCACCACCAGGCTGGAAGAAGGCTGCCAGATTTTATACCTGCTGAAGTCCATGAGCGTCAAAGCCTGACAGTGCCGCAGCCGGCCTTTTTGCCTCGTAACAACCTCTCAAAACAGCCTCTGATTTTTGACTTGCGCTCTCTGTGGAACTATAATGACGTTATCTTGAAAATCG
Organism: Dehalococcoidales bacterium; assembly: GCA_034429955.1. Classification (GTDB taxonomy): domain Bacteria; phylum Chloroflexota; class Dehalococcoidia; order Dehalococcoidales; family UBA3254; genus DATIKD01. The sequence goes on along the minus strand of DAOUFH010000165.1, from coordinate 12,802 downwards.
TATAAAAGGAAGAGAGACCATGCCTAATTATGCCTATTATAACCATCAATTTATGCCGCTGACCGAAGCCAAAATGAGCGTTATGACCAATTTTATGCATTACGGCACCGGAGTCTTTGAGGGAATCCGCGGCAGTTGGAATAAAGAGAAGCAGCAGGTTTACATTTTCAGATTGCAAGAACATTATGAGCGCCTGATGGAAGGCTGTAAAGCTTTGAAAATCGATTTGACCTACAGTGTTGAAGAAATGTGCCGGCTGACTGTAGAGCTGGTGCGTAAGAGCGGCCTTAAAGAGTCGCAATATATACGTCCGCTGGCTTATAAAAGCACTGAAGCCATCGGCGTCAGACTGCATAATTTGAAGAATGACTTCCTGATTTTCAATCTACCCTGGACGCGCTACCTGGAGACGGACAAATGCCGGGTAGCTGTTTCCAGCTGGCGTCGGCCCGGCAATAATTTCTCTATTCCCCATGCCAAAGTTACCGGTCAGTACGTTAACAGCGCTTTTACCAAGACCGAGGCCATCGAAAGCGGTTACGATGAGGCTATCGTGCTGAATGAATGGGGCCGGGTGGCGGAAGGCAGCGGCGAGAATATCTTCCTGGTTATCGACGGCAAACTGGTTACGCCTTCTGCCAGTGAGAGCATCCTGATAGGCATTACCCGCAATTCCATTATCGAACTCGCTCAGCAAGAGCTGGGTCTGGAAGTAATCGAAAGGCCGGTTGAACGTGGTGAGCTGTATACCTGTGCTGAGGCTTTTTATACCGGCACGGCCGCCAATGTGGCGCCCATCGCGGAGATCGACCACCGCAAAGTGGGCGACGGCGAGATCGGCCCGGTAACTCAGAAATTGAGCGATCTGTATACCGATGTGATTCTGGGCAACAATCCCAAATACATGCACTGGAATACACCGGTTTATTAAACTGGACTTATAGACTATTAGCTTTTAGCTTAACCCCTCTCCACCAGATGCTTCAGCCTCGAATGGCGAGGCTTCCAGCCTGACAACCTTAGGCATTGTCATTGCTGGAGCACAGCGAAGAATCTGGTTGGGTTGGGGCGTTTTAGTATTTTGAATTATTGACGGGGGGATGTAATGACGATCTTATACTGGGTGCTCTCTGCGATTATGCTGGTGCTGGTGGCCTTGCAGGTTCGCAGCCGACTGCCCCGCATTATCTCCTTTTTCTATGTCGGCGCCCGTAAATTGTATTTCAGTGATGAGCCTGAACCCCAGGTGGATGAGATCAAACAGGGAATGATGCAGCCGCTGCTGGAGCAGTTGGCCGCCAGAGGCTTTGTCAGGCTGGGTCTGATGTATGAAAAAGGCCCCCTGTGGTCCGGGGCAACCCGCGAACTGGTGCTGACCTCGACTGCGGAACGTACCATTGCTTCGGTGGGGTTCCGCGGTCTCAAACTGAGCTATTACTTCTATACTCCCTTTACGGGAGGGCAGATCGTGATCACCGCCTGTAATTCATTTCGTGATTTTTTCAAAGAGGATTTTGTCTCAGAGGTAGTGACCTCCGGTGAGGTCGAGGAAATGCTGGAAATTCATAAAAAAGCGGTAGCCGGTTTTGAGGCCAAAGGTTATGTGCCCTTCAATGACTATGGGCGTGAGGCGGTCGTACAGGCTACCCAGCAATACTACCGCTCACCTTACCCCAAACGGCAACTCAGGGTTGCCGGAACGGTCAACGCCCTGCTTTTTATCTTCAGCGTCTTGCTTTTGGCTTTATTTTTAAATGCCGCGGTGCGGGGCTAGGCGCGCAGCCGCGACCGGCAGACCGGATAGCTTTTTTCAAAGCCGCAGACGTGGCAGCCTTCATAACGGCAGTCGGCGGTGGGCTGTCCTGCCTGCGCTTTCTGATACTCGCGCTTCAGGAAAGCCGGGCTGACGCCGATATCGATATGAGACCAGGGTAAGACCTCATCCGTTTCACGCCTGCGGTTGGCGTAAAAGGCCGGGTCGATTCCGGCGGCTGCAAAGGCTTTTTGCCAGTTTTCCCATTTGAAATGCTCGCTCCAGGCGTCGAAGCTGCTGCCGGCTTGCCAGGCCTGATAAATCACTTCACCGATCTTGCGGTCGCCCCGTGAAATCACCGCTTCCAGCAGGCTGATTTTGGGGTCCTGCCAGGATACCTTCAGGCCGCGTCTGGCAATCCCGTCTTTCACCAGGTCGTGCTTCAGGATGATCTGGTCTTCGCTGTCCTGGGCGACCCACTGGAAAGGCGTATGGGGTTTGGGCACGAAGGTCGCAAGGCTGATACCCAGCCGGACCCGGTGACCGGCTATCTCGCGTCCGATATTATAAACTTTTTCGATTAAATTAACGATGTATTGCACGTCTTCCAGGGTTTCCTGGGGCAGACCGATCATAAAATAAAGTTTCAGGGTGGTCCAGCCGCGCTGGAAAGCGATGGCGGCGGTCTCCATCAGCACGCTTTCCGGTATCACTTTGTTGATAACCTGGCGCAGGCGCTCGCTGCCGGCCTCGGGGGCGAAGGTCAGGCCGGTCTTGCGGCCGGACGGCAGGCTTTCCATCAATTGAATCGAGGAAGCGGCAATTCTCAGACTGGGCAGAGAAAAGGTGATATTGGGATACAGTTTGGCCAGTGTCGTTACCAGCTTGTCGATATCGGGATAGTCCGAAGTGCTCAAAGAGACCAGCGATACTTCATCGTAACCGCAATTTTCCAGGAGCTGGCCGACAGACTCGATTACTTCATCCTGCGGGCGTTCTCTGACGGGCCGGTAAATGCTGCTGGCCTGGCAGAAGCGGCAACCCCGGCTGCAGCCGCGCTGGATCTCGATAGCCGCCCGGTCCTGCACCACTTCTACGAAAGGCACCACCGGTTTAAGCGGCGGCGGGGGCAGCACCTCCACCAGTCTCCGGCTGACGACCGCTTTGGCGGCGGCCTCCAGCGGCACTATGCGGCTGACCGTCCCGTCCGGCTGGTATTCTACCCGGTACAGAGAAGGCACATATATCCCGTCTATGGCAGCCGCCCGCCGCAGTAAATCAGAGCGGTCCGCGCCCGTCTTTTTCCATTCGCGGAAGCAATCTATGAACTCCGGCAGCGCTTCCTCCCCGTCGCCCAGGATGAAAAGGTCGATAAAAGCGCTCATGGGCTCGGGATTCAAGGAGCTGCTGCCGCCGGCGATGACCAGCGGGCAGGAGCTATCCCTTGCAGCGGCTTTGACCGGGATACCGGCCATGTCCAGCATATTCAGGACGTTGGTATAACACAGTTCGTAACCCAGCGAGAAACCCAGGATATCGAACTCTTTAAGGGGGTGCCGGGTCTCCAGGGAATAGAGCGGCAGCCCGGCCTGGCGCAGGGCGTTCTCCATATCCTTCCAGGGGGCGTAGACCCGTTCTGCCAGCACATCCGGCCGGTTGTTCAGGATCTCATATAATATCGGCACCGCCATGTTGGACATGCCGATGTCGTAAAGGTCGGGATAGCTCAGGGCGAATTTGATGAAGGTGCTGTCCCAGTCCTTTTTAACGGCCTGCCATTCCCCTCCGGTATAACGGGCCGGTTTGGCCACCTGGTATAAAATATCGTCAAGCTGTTTCATTTAACTTTTCCAACCTTGTTGTCAGAGCGAAATCCGTGGGCCGCCGCTTACTGCCGGCGGTCCAGGTCGAAGACCATACCGTCCTGGGCGGCGATCACTTTTACGCCGGTTTTTTGTGTCAGGTTTTCCGCCACCTCGACCGGGTTGTTTTCCCATAGCTGCAGGCCGAAGTGGGTCAAGAGCACTGTCCGGGGCCTGATGCCGTCGATAATTCTGGCCACATCGATAACCGAAAGATGGTCTATCTTCAGACGGTTGTCCATGAAGACCACGTTGATTATTAGCGTGTCGGCCCGGTAGTTCTCCACCAGCCCGTCGAAATAGCGGGAATCGGCGATATAGGAGAACGCAGTGCCGTCCAGCACGAATTTCAGCCCGTAAGTCTCCACCCCGTGCAGGTGCCTGACAGGGGTGCTGAAACGCACATTATCGATCTGATAGCTTTGCCCGGCCTGCAGGATTTCGATCCCGTCGATATATTTTTTCAAATAGGAATAGACCACCGGCTCCGGACCCAGCGCATCCTGGGGCAGGAAAATCCGGCCGTGTCTTTTAAACCCGCCCTGGGTCATGGCTTCCACCATGATGTTCATATCGCCGGAATGGTCCAGGTGGCGGTGGGACAGGATGATGGCCTTGAGCTTTTCGGCCTTGAGGTGACGGCTGGTGGACTGGACGATGCAGCCGGGTCCCGGGTCAATTAATATTTCGGTATCCTGAAGATTGAGCCAGAGGCCGCCTGAAGCCTGGTGCTGGTTGGCGACCATAACCCTGGCGCCGGCGGTTCCTAAAAAAGTCAGTGTGTTCATCAACATTTTCCACTATAGCCTAACGGCTTGATTTTTACAATTTGGGACGGCTGTTCCTCGAATATTCCTGAATTTAGTGTCGAGCGCTGGCGGCTTCCGTCAGGATAAGTTACAATGGACTAATAAAAGAGGGTTATCAGGAGCGGGTTATGGAGCGATTATGGTCCCCCTGGAGAGTCCAGTATGTTAAAGCCCCGGACGCGGCGGGTTGCGTTTTTTGTGAGAAACCCAGGGAGACCAACGACCGGGAAAACAAGATCCTCTGCCGGGCTGAATATAATTTTGTCATTATGAACCTCTACCCCTATAATCCCGGCCATCTGCTGGTGGTACCCTACCGCCACCTCGACCGACTGGAAGATATGAGCGAGCCGGAAAGAACGGAACACTATGACCTGGTCAGCCGCACGGTCGGCATTCTGAGGGAAGCCACTCAGACCCCCAATTTCAATATCGGTATGAACCTGGGCAGAACGGCCGGTGCCGGCATCGCCGACCATATTCATACCCACATCGTGCCCCGCTGGAACGGCGATACTAATTTCATGCCGGTTATCGCCGGGACCAGGGTTATCTCCGAGTCCCTGGACGATATTTACACCCGGCTGAAGGATAAATTTTAGTCCCCGGCACGGCAGGCTGCTTTAGCGCGGCGGCATTCATTCTATAATTATCAGGCTGAACTATAGTGAGGTCTTTGTGTGTCTATAACAGGAACTTATGCCATGCAGGCCAAAACCCCTTTCGGGCTGATGAAAGGGACTATGCAGCTTAGCGAAAAGGGTGAAAAGGTCTGCGGTAAATTCACCAGCGATATGGGCGATATGACTCTGGAGGGCGCGGTCAGCAGCCCCGGCACCGTGCAATTCGAGGCCAAGGTTAAAACGCTGCTCGGACGGATCTCTGCCGCTGCCACGGTCAGCATTGCCGGAGATGAGGTTTCCGGTACGATCTCCTCCAGCCGCTTCGGCACCTTCCCTGTACAGGGAAAACGGGTCCCGCCCCCGGGATAGCAGCCTCTGCAAAAAAGCTCCCAACCGGCCGCCTGTGCGTCCGCTTATCCGCTTCAATCCGCCTGTGCGGTCTATTGACAACTCCAATCGCATATGTTTCGATGGTATTTAAAATAGACGGCTATATTTAAGATTAAAATCTTCAAAATAAGTGATAAAAATGGAGGATGTTATGTATTGTAGAAATTGCGGGAAGGAGGTGCCGCCCGGCTCGGAATTTTGTAGTTCCTGCGGTGCCAGGCCACAGGCTGGCCACAGCTATTGTGCCGGCTGCGGCTCCCAGACCGGCGCGATGGACGAGACCTGTGCCAAATGTGGAGCCCCCTTGCAAAAGGCAGCTGCCGTCAAAGCTGCCGCTTGCTCTCCGAAGGCTACCAGCGCCTACAGCTTCGCCTGGAAAGCTCTCTGGCCCAGCTTCTGGATGTTGCTGGCGATCGGATTGGTGGTCATGGTGATCGACGGCGCGGTAGGCGCCATCTCCAACTATGTGGTACCCTTTATCGGCATAGTTTCTATCTTTGTCTCTTACCCACTGATGTACGGTCAATCCTACTGTTACTTAAGGGTCGCCAGGGACGGCGGGGTGCAATTCGAGGAGATGTTCTCCGGTTTTAAAAATTACTGGAATACCATCGCCGCCGGGCTGCTGACTACGCTGATTGTAGCCGGAGGTTTGATTCTGCTGATTGTGCCGGGCATTATCTTCGCCTGTAAACTGGCTTTTGTGCCTTATCTGGTGGTCGATAGAAAACTCGAACCGGTCGAAGCCATTAAAACCAGCTGGAATATGAGCAACGGCTATACCGGACAGGTTTTCCTGGTCGGTCTACTGGGTTTACTGCTGAGTATCGCCGGCCTGATTTGCCTGGGCGTGGGTATTATCATCGCGGCCATGTGGGTGGAACTGGCCCTGGCTGCACTGTATTATGCCCTCAGTACCAGTGTTGAAAACAGCGCGGAGCAGTAATTTTATTTTAATGCTGAAGAATAGCTGTATAAAGCCCGGCTTTATCAGCTTCAGGAGGAAATATGTTTTGTCCGAATTGCGGTAAAGAGATTGCCGCAGATGCACAATATTGTGGCAGCTGCGGAGCGAAAATAGAAAAGACTCAGGACGCTGCGTCTGCCCGGCCGGCCGGGGTTAATGTGGTATCTCAAACTACCACCAACATAAATTACAATACCGGACCGGTAGCAGTGGAGTCTCCCAAATCCAGGGTGGCGCTGGCTTTACTGGCCTTCTTTCTCGGCCAGTTAGGCATTCACCGCTTTTATGCCGGCAAAATCGGCACCGGGGTAGTCCAACTGGTACTTACCGTGGTCGGTTATGCAACACTGACTTTTTATATCGGTATCGCCTTGCTGGTGATTGTGGGAATCTGGGTACTGATTGACTTTATTATGGCTGTGATCGGCAAGTTCAAGGACAAGGACGGTCTTTATATAACCAGAACCTGAATTATTACCGATTTAATAAAAAACGGCCTGCCTCTTTTAAGGCAGGCCGTTTCCGGTTAGAAACCGGATCTCAATTATTTATAAAACATACGGTTGTCTCAGGACGGTTTTGAGTTTGGCCGGGTCGGTTCTGCGGAAATCCGAAAGGTAGATCTCATGGTGCTTGCCGGACGGTTGCCCGCCCAGTTCTTTAATTTTATTATGTAACCTGGCAACGCTGGGACCCTCCTCCGCAAAAGGCCCCATGTGCATAAGCTGGACAGCCGGTCCCTCTGTGAAACTTGCCAACCGGACGTTTTTGAGGGCCGGATTGGCTTTCTTGCGGGCGGCGCTTTCCCGTCCGCTTTCAAAATCGATTTTACTCACCACCCCGGGTTGCATTATCATCAATGTCCACTGCCAGAGATTTCTATCTTCTGTCTGCGGGTCGAAAACCCGTAGTTCCTCGGCCCACCACAGTCCCTCCAGCGCCATCACCGGGTAATCGATTCCTTCCCGTTGCTTTTTGGCGAACTTGACGGTGTAAGCAGTGGAATACAGGGCTTCGACAGCCTGCTGGAACTGCGGGCTGCCGGGCGCACCGATACCGTCAATCAGGATAAACTGCAGGGTCGGAACCTCGACCAGCGAGACTGTTTTGGCAGAGGGCTGATAGAATTCCTTGAACTATTGCTTAAGATCCAGAGTCGGCATTTTAAACCTCCCGGCTATCGGTATACAGAACTAATGTTCTTATGATACACCCGGAGTAATCATAATGCAACAGACAGGTGCTTAAAGCCAGCCCTCAGGGCTTCTTAAGAAGTGCCGTATGGCTGATAAAGATGGGCGGCCGGGCTATTTCATTGAAACCGCATTGCAAGGCGGTCTCCAGGGTTTTAGTGAAAGCCCGGCGGGAAACATGCCCATAAGGTTCGGCCAGCAGCAAAAGTCCTCCGGGTTTAAGAATAGCGGCTATTTCGCCTAAAAAGTGCTTTTGGTCCGGTACTTCATGAACCATCCAGAAGGCCAGGGCAAAATCGACTTGCTCTGTCACGCCGATACTTTCGGGCAGGCACTTGTGTAATTTTATGCGCTCCTGCACACCGGCTTTGAGGGCTCTTTTATAAAGCGTGTTCAGCATCTGCTGCTGCAGGTCGGCGGCGATAACAGTGCCTTGTGCGCCCACCAGCCTGGCCAGGGTGATGGTAAAATAACCCATGCCGGGCCCCACGTCCAGGGCTGTCCAGCCCTCCTGGATATAGGGTTTCAGGACTTTTTCCGGGTTTTGCAATTTCCTTCTCAGGGCGTTATCAAAAGCCCGGCAGAACCACCAGGGGCAAACCAGGACCGGCGCTGCTTTGGCCGGGCTTGCTCTGAAGTCACTCATAGTATCACCTCGAGTTTAAAATATATTTATATTTTAGCAAGATATTCTCCGGGCGATGGGTTCTTTTGGTAATTGGAGCAATCATTTATAATGGCTCTATGAGTTTCGAGCAAAAAGGCTATTATCAGGAAAAATTTCAGAATCTGGCTCTGTCCGGCGAGGTCTTTGAAGATCTGACCTTCGAAGAATGCCAGTTCATCTCCTGCCACTTGATCGAATGTAAATTTCAGAAGTGCCGCTTTTTAAATTGCTCGTTCGCCCAATGTCTTTTGAGTGCGGTTGTACCGCTGGAATCACGTTTTAGTGATGTCAAATTTACGGGCTCTAAAGTTATCGGGCTGGATTGGACCAAAGCCTTTAAAGTGCGCGACCTGGAATTTGTACAATCACAGATCAACTATTCCAGCTTCAAATTTATGGCTTTACCCAAAATGAAGGTGATCGGCTGTGAAGCGCGCGAGGCCGATTTCACTGAAGCCGATTTGTCCGGTGCTGATTTCAGTAATACCGATCTGGAAAATAGCCGTTTTTTCAAGACCAATCTGTCCGAAGCGAATTTCAAGGGCGCCCGCAATTATTTCATCGATACGCGTACCAACAACCTCAAAAAAGCGCGTTTCTCAATGCCCGAAGTGATTAATTTATTAAATACTCTGGATATAATTATCGAATAAATTAAAGTTTGGAACGGGAGAGGATCATGATAATCAACCGTGAAAAGGCCCGGGTCAGCCGGCCCGCCCCCGGCATCATCCGCAGGATGCTGGCGCACAGCTCTCAGATAATGCTGACTGAACATACTCTGGAAAAAGGGGCGATTTTGCCCGAGCATAGTCATCCCCATCAACAGCTGGTTTACCTGCTGGAGGGAGAGTTGCTGCTGGAGATGTCCGGACAACAGCAGATAATCAAAGCCGGAGACAGCCTGGTGATTCCTTCCGATGCAAAGCATAAAGTCACCGCCATCACAGCAGCGGTAGCTCTGGATATCTTCAGTCCCGCCCGTGAGGACTACCTGTAAATTTGCGTAACGTATTGTGATTCGATGCTTAAATTATTATAATAATTCCTGATTTACCGAAAAACGGCTAAAAGGAGGTGAGACGATGATTATTTTCTTCCGCAAGACATGAGGAGATGCTGATAAGATGCCGGTCCTGCATCAGTCCAGTCTGAATAAGAGGAATAATCGTAACGTCACCTCCGGAATCCGCAGCTGATTCAAGAGGCTCCTTTCGTTACGCTGTTCCTCGCTAATAATTGAAAGGAGCGTTAAGTGTCTAAAGTATCTCAATTTCTAACTTCGCGCTGGGGGCCTATTTTAACCGGCGCTATTATCGGTATCCTGGCGCCCCTGCTGGTCAACTGGGGTAATCCCGGTAACATGGGCATCTGTGTAGCCTGTTTCAGCCGCGATATCGCCGGCGCTCTGGGACTGCACCGTGCGGCTGCAGTGCAATATATCCGCCCGGAGATAATCGGCCTGGTACTGGGGGCGTTTATTGCCGCCCTGGCGTTCAGGGAGTTTAAACCCCGTACCGGTTCCGCCCCGATTGTACGCTTTATCCTGGGTATGTTCGCCATGTTCGGCGCCCTGGTTTTTCTGGGCTGTCCCTGGCGGGCCTATTTAAGGCTGGCCGGCGGAGATTGGAATGCCATCTTCGGTATCATCGGCCTGGTGGCCGGTATCGGACTCGGCGTGCTGTTTCTTAAAAGGGGCTTCAGTCTGGGCCGCAGTCATCCCGCCCCCAAAGCCATGGGCTTTGTCTTTCCCGTTATCATGGTAGTCCTGCTGGTACTGCTGCTGGTGGCCCCGCTGTTCGGTCGCGATGCCGATGGCAATCCGGTGGGCCCGATTTTCTTCTCGACAAGCGGTCCCGGCAGTCAATATGCCCCCTGGGCTATCGCTCTGGTGGTTACTCTGGTCATCGGTTTCCTGGCTCAGCGCAGCCGTTTCTGCACTGTGGGTGCTTTCCGCGATTTGATCATGCTGCGTGATTCACATCTATTAAACGGTGTTTTAACGCTTATAGTGGTGGCTTTTATCACCAATTTGATTCTCGGCCAGTTTAAAGCCGGCTTTTCCGGCCAGCCTATCGCCCATACCGACGGTTTATGGAACTTCGGCGGCATGCTTTTGGCCGGCCTGGCCTTCACTCTGGCCGGCGGCTGTCCCGGCCGTCAGCTCTTCCTGGCCGGTGAGGGCGATGGTGATTCGGCGGTTTTTGTGGCCGGCATGGTGGTCGGCGCCGGGTTTGCGCATTTGTTCAGCATCGCCAGTTCGGGTTCCGGTACCGGAGCCTACGGTCCTCTTACGGTCGGTGTCGGCCTGGCGGTCTGTATTATCTTGGGGCTGACTATGCGGTCGGCCAAGGCAGGAGGATAGCATTATGTCTGAAGTAAAAACTGTGGATGCCCGCGGGCTGTCCTGTCCGCAGCCGGTTATGCTGGCTAATAAAGCCATCAATGAGCTTCAAAAGGGGACTTTTGAAGTGCTGGTCGATTCGGGTACCGCCCGGGACAACGTCAGCCGTCTGGCGAAAAAGCACGGCTGGGCAGTTAAGATAGAAGAAACCGAATCGGGGGTCTTCCGGATGGTCTTACAAAAATGATTTACCTTGATAATGCCGCCACTTCCTGGCCAAAACCGCCGGAGGTGCTGCAGGCCATCAGCAAGGTCTTCGAACAGGCCGGGGGCAACCCCGGCCGTTCCGGCCACCGTTTGTCTATCGAGGCTGCCCGGATCGTTTACGATTGCCGGGAAAGCCTGTCGGCCTTTTTTAATAACGGCGACCCGCTCAGGGTAATTTTTACCTCGAATGCTACCCATGCTATCAACCTGGCGTTGAAGGGGATGCTGAAGTCCGGCGACAGGGTCGTGACCACTGCCCACGAGCACAATGCCGTAATGCGGCCCTTACGTTTTTTGGAACGACAGGGGATACGTCTGGATATTATCGCCTGTCATTCGGACGGTCTGGTGGACCCGGCCTCGGCGGCAGCCCTGATAGTGCCAGGTGTGCGCCTGGTGGTGATTAACCATGCCGGCAATGTATCCGGTACAGTTCAGGAACTGCCGCCCTTAATTGAACTGGCCCACCGTGCCGGGGCGCTGGTGCTGGTGGATGCTTCGCAATCCGGCGGACTGTTGCCGATCGATATGCAAAAGCTGGGAATAGACCTGCTGGCCTTCACCGGGCACAAGGAGCTGCTGGGGCCGACCGGGACCGGAGGCCTGATAATCAACCGTTCAGTGGATATGGCCGGATTCGAGCCGCTTATTCAGGGCGGTACCGGCAGCCGCTCCGATTCTGAATATCAGCCGGAAGAACTGCCGGATAAGTTTGAAGGCGGCACAGCCAATGTGCTGGGTATTGCGGGCCTGCAAGCTGCCCTGGGCTGGATCCGGGAACGGGGCCAGGCTGAGATTGTCGAGCATGCCCGCCACCTGACCCGGTCGCTTATCGCAGGGCTGGCGGTGATACCGGGCGTACGCCTGTACGGGACCCTGGACAGCATGAAATCGGTGGCTATCGTCTCCATTACAATCGACAACCGGACCGTTTCGGATATAGGTTTGAGGCTGGACGACGAGTTCTCTATCTTGACGCGGGTGGGCTTGCACTGTGCTCCGGCCGCCCACCGGACTCTGGGTACTTTACCACAGGGCACCGTCCGGCTGTCTCCCGGTATTTTTACCACTCAGGATGACATCGATCAGGTTTTGAGGGCGATTGCAAAGGTGGCCCGGACATGAAATATGCTGTAGTTTTGTTTCATACTACCTCTGCGGTCATGCAGGCTGAAAAGATACTGAAAAAGGCCGGTTTTACGATCAAATTGATTCCTACACCGCGTCAGTTTTCCACTGATTGCGGCATCTCCATCCGTTTCGAGGCAGACAGGCAGGAGGCGGTCAGAGACGCTCTGAACAATTCCTCCATCGAATTTGATACAATAAAACCAATGGAATCCGGCTCCTGATAACCTGAAGATTAAAAAGGAGGTGCGGGATGAGCAAGGAAAAACATCCGCGCTTGACTACCACAGTCCGCGGCGCCGGTTGAGCTTGTAAACTGGGTCCGGAGGACCTCAACCTGGCTTTAAAAGGCCTGCCCCGTTTGACCCATCCCAATCTTCTGGTGGGTATGGACAGAATCGAGGATGCCGGGATATTCAAACTGACTGAAGACCTGGCCATCGTCCAGACTCTGGACTTCTTTACACCCGTGGTCGATGACCCTTATACCTTCGGGCAGGTGGCGGCTACCAATTCGCTCAGCGATGTTTATGCCATGGGCGGACGGCCTTTGACGGCCCTGAATATTGTCTGTTTTCCTGTCCAGACCATGGATATCTCGGTGTTGCAGGAGGTCCTGCGCGGCGGACTTGACAAGATGCGTGAGGCCGAAGTGGTACTGGTGGGCGGTCACAGCGTGGACGACCAGGAAATCAAATACGGTCTTTCAGTCACCGGTACGGTACACCCGCAAAAGTACCTGACCAAAGAGGGTTCGAAACCGGGCAATAAACTGATATTGACCAAACCCCTGGGAACC
>DAOUFH010000164.1:0-1907 GCA_034429955.1 Dehalococcoidales bacterium | reverse complement strand
TTTACGGCCCGATTATCAAAAACCTGAGGGCTTGAACAGGATTAGCTCCCGGGATAGCAGGCCTGTATCATCAAGGTTATCTTTTTAAATCCGTCCGTCTGGAAAACCAGATTTTTACGGATATCCTCCAGAACAAGGTTAATGTTACTGACTAGAAGGGGAGCATGCGGGGTGAAGGGCGGGCAATCATAAAAAGCAGCCGCCACGGGGTCAATTGCACTGGCCCGCGCCAGCCCTTCCAGAAAAATATCTCCCAGTCTTTTGACCAGTGCGCGGTGTTCGGTATTGTAAAACTCACAGTAATGCAGGCGACACAGCGCCGGGCGTAAGGAAGCCACCGGACAGCGCGAAAAACGGCTGTCATAGAACTCGCATCTTACTCTGGTACAGCAGTGCTTCCGGCATTGCACACAAATCTGCTTCTGCAGATTGTAATCATCCAGAAAAGCCAGTGCCTCGGTCACTTCACGGCCGAACAGCAGCTCTGTCTCGGCATCCGATAAAAAAGGCAGAGCACGCGGCTGGTTAAAAGCGGCCAAAAAACAATCAACCGCTTTGTCTATTTCCGGCAGACAAACTGCGGTCACAAGACAACTCCCGTATTTATTAAAAAGACCCCGTTACTTTAAACGTGAACTTTTTAGCCGGATTTACATGGGCATGCGTATCAATTTATCGATAGCATATTGTATGCGGTCCAGAACACGGCCCTCACCCATGGCAATCATAGTCTCAAATAAGGGAGGTGAAACCGTACGGCCGGTGATAGCCGTTCTCAAGGAACTGAAAAGCTCACCCGGTTTTAATTCCAGACGTTCGGCCAGGTCACGGAAAACAGTTTCCAGGCCTTTGGCGTCCCAGGGCGAGGATATAATCAGATCTTTAGCCTGCAGATAAACGTAATGAGTAAGCTGGTGATCTTTTCTTATCAGCAACTCGAACGGAGCATAATCCAGGTATTCTTCATAAAAGAACCCGCCCAATTGGGAGACTTCGGCCAGTGTTTTGGCACGGTCCTTGATTAATGGAACCCATTGACGGATATAGTCTTCGTCCAACGGGCGGCCCAGTTCCAGGGGCAGGTCGCGGTCCAGGAAAGGCATGACGCGCTGGATATAATCATCCAGACTCAAACCGCGCAGATAGACGCCGTTCATCCACTCCAGTTTCTCTTTATTAAAAATCCCGGCGGTACGGCTGACGCGCTCCAGGGAAAAATTATCAATCAACTCCTGGAGTGTGAATAATTCGCTTTTCTCATCTTTGGACCAGCCCAGCAGCGCCAGAAAGTTCAACATGGTCTCAGGCAGATAACCCTGGTCGCGATATTCAGTCAGGGTAGCGGCGCCGTGACGTTTGGAAAGTTTGCTGCGGTCGGGGCCCAGAATCAAAGGCATATGGGCAAAGACCGGAGGCTCGAAACCCAGCGCCTGATAGAGCATGATATGACGGGGTGTGCTGGAAAGCCACTCTTCCGCCCGCAGAACGTGTGAGATTTCCATAAGGTGGTCATCAATCACATTAGCCAGATGATAAACCGGAAAGCCGTCGGATTTCAACAGCACAAAATCATCCAGCAGGCGGTTCTCAAAATTAACTTCACCCCGCAGCAGGTCATTGAACCGGGTCTGACCTTCCAGGGGTGTCTTGAAACGCACTACCGGTTTAATGCCTTCAGCCTCATATTTGGACCGCTCGGACTCACTCAGGTCGCGACAATGGCGGTCGTAGCCGGGCGGCTGTTTATTCTTCTGCTGCTCGGCCCGCATGGCCTCCAGTCGTTCGGAAGAACAATAACATTTATAGGCGCAGCCGGCCTGGATAAGTTTTTCTGCCGCTTCCTGATAAATAGCCAGTCTTTGGGACTGGAAATACGGCCCATGTTGGCCGCCCACTTCAGGGCCCTC
>DAOUFH010000163.1:0-4643 GCA_034429955.1 Dehalococcoidales bacterium | reverse complement strand
CTCTCAAACTGGCCGCTGAAGGGGCGGATGTCATCATTAATTATTTCCGCCGGACTTCTCAGGCGGAAGCTACTGCCAGGGAAGCTGAAGCTCTGGGTGTGCGGGCTCATATTATAAAAGCCAACGTCGGCGAAGCGGACAAAATCGAAGCCATGTTCCGGGATATACAGGAAAACTTCGGCAGGCTGGATATATTGATCAGCAATGCTGCTTCAGGCGTAGCCCGTCCGGCCCTGGAACTGGATGAGAAGAGCTGGGACTGGACCATGGATATCAATGCCCGGGCGCTGCTTTTCTGCACTCAAAAGGCGGTACCCTTGATGCCTTCCGGAGGACAGATTGTCAGCATCTCCAGCCTGGGTTCAAGGCTGGCAATGCCTGTTTATACCGCCGTGGGAGTCTCCAAAGCCGCGCTGGAGTCTTTGACCCGTTATCTGGCGATTGAGCTGTCCGGCCGCAATATCAGGGTCAATTGCATCGCGGCCGGAGCGGTCGAGACAGAAGCCCTCAAAGTTTATGCCAATGATAAGTCCCTGCCGTTTACAACCGTGCAAAATACTCCGGCCGGCCGTATGGTTCAGCCGGAAGATGTCGCCAATCTGGCGGCTTTCCTGTGCAGCGATGATTCCTACATGATTCGCGGTCAGGTCATCACCATCGACGGTGGTTACACCATCGCTCCCATTGTACCGCCGAAATAGTTATTTTAGCGGTATTCGATTATATAGCGTTCCGGTGTCTGGAGAGACAGCATGAATTCTGAATTATCCGGTAAAGTTGCGCTGGTGACGGGTGCTTCCCGCGGTCTGGGAAGGGCTATTGCGCTCAAGCTGGCCTCCCAGGGCGCTTTGACCGCTCTAAACTATATCTCCAATGAGGCCGAAGCTGCCAAAACGCTGGACGAGATCACAGCGGCAGGCGGCCGGGCAGAATTGTTTAAAGCCGATGTCTCCAACGGTGAGGCTGTTAAAAATATGTTCAAGAGCATCACCGCTAAGTGGCAGAAAATAGATATTCTGGTCAACAATGCCGGCATTACCCGGGACAGCCTCCTGCCCCGGATGTCGGATGATGCCTGGGATGCTGTCATCAACATCAATCTGCGCGGTGCCTATTTGTGTACCAAGTATGCCCTGCGTTCTATGATGAGCCAGTCCTGGGGCCGTATTATCAATATCTCCTCTCTGGCCGGGGTTATCGGCAATCAGGGGCAGGCGAATTATTCTGCCAGTAAAGGCGGCCTGATCGCTCTGACCAAGTCTACTGCGCGGGAGGTGGGTTCCCGCGGTATTACCGCCAATTGTATCGCTCCCGGTTTTTTTGTAACCGAAATGACCGAAAAGTTACCCCAGGAGACCCGGGATATGATCCTTAGCCGTATTCCTCTCAGACGCTACGGACAGCCGCAGGACCTCGCGGAACTGGTTGCTTTTCTGGCCTCGCCTCAGGCCGGGTATATCACCGCCCAGGTAATCGGCATAGACGGCGGCGTAGCCTGATTCCGCAAATATAACCTGCTTCCCATCCGGCTTTTTTCTGCGTATTATCCATCTCTCTAAACCGTTTTATTATTCGGCGTGACAATCCGCTATTATCTGCTGGCTGCCCTTTATTGCATGCTATGTGCCACATCCGGTAATTACAGCTCGTTTTTGTTACGCAAATGTGATTTTTACCTCTGAGATTGTGACCGGAATAAGCATACCCTCTCTTTATACTTTTTGCGTGGATGAAGAGAGGGTGTGGGATGAAGAATCATAAACCGGTATTCAATCTTCTGCTGTTTGCTTTTTGCGCCACTCTGCCGATGACACCTATCATGGCTTCGGCTGTCAATAATATCGTACCGGGCCAACTGGCCGATTATGCTACCTTCATGGATGTCAGTACTGTCCCCGCGCGTAACACTGAATATGAGCGCTGGGACCTGGACCGCATCCAGGTACCTGAGGCCTGGGAATTGGCGGATGGACAGGATGTAGTGATAGCAGTATTGGACAGCGGCATCGATGCCGCTCATCCTGCTCTGAAAGACAAGATAATACAGAGAGTCAACTTCTCGAATTCGTCTGAACCTGACTTGAAGCGGGGACACGGCACCCATGTCGCCGGACTCATCGCCGCCGCTTTTGAAGATGCCGCCAGATCGGGAGTCGCTTATAACGCCCGTTTGCTGGATGTGCAGGTTGCCCAGAATGATGGTACTACCGATGCCCTGAAAGTGGCTAAGGGCATCATCTGGGCGGTTGATAACGGTGCTCAGGTAATCAATATCAGTATCGTGATTGCCCAGCCGTATGACACCCTGGCCTGGGCTTGCGATTATGCCTGGCAAAAAGGTTGTTTGATTATCGCTTCAGCCGGCAACAGCGGTTCTACGGCGCCTGCCTACCCCGCTGCCTATCCGCACGTGATATCCGTGGCTGCTTCAAATAAAAAGGACGCTCTGGCAAGCTGGTCCAACCGGGGCGAATGGGTGGATGTCTCTGCTCCCGGAGTGGATATTTGTTCAACCTTGCCGGACGGCTGTTACGGTTCCAAGAGCGGCTCATCCTTTTCGGCTGCACTGGTCTCGGGGGAAGCTGCGCTGCTCTTTCAGCATGCCAGTGATGTCAATGAAGACGGCAGACTCAATGATGAAGTCAGCGACGCTATCCTGTTGTATTGCGATGAAATAGACGGGCTGGATTACCCCGAACGGCGTATCAATGTTCTGGCTGCGGCTACTGCCGGTCAACCTCAACCCGGGGTTCTGACTGAATCTTCAGCCGCCGTCCCATCACAAACTGCTCAAGAAATAGCGTCTTATTTCTGGTTTCTGTCTACCTTGCAGTTACAATGAATTTCCTGCCTCAATTCTGAAAGTATATTGAGGACAGGTCAGTTTGCATTACAGTCTGAGGGGTTGCCGGATTCACGACCGGTCTGATTGAACTCTGCAGGCGGTTCAGCTTTGGCCGGTTTCGGCTCGCAGTTGTATTTGTTCATAGATGCTGAAAGCCCGTTGCTTATCAGGCTTTCGACTGCCTCTTCAACTCTCCGGATGGTTCCGGCGATTATTGGTTTGTCACTTTCGCTGAAATCGCCCAGTACGTATTCTTTGACAGTCTCGAGTTTGTCTCCGGCGCTTTGAGGACGGCTGATGCCCACTCTTATCCGTATGAAGTCCTGGGTACCCAGACAGCCGATTATCGATTTTATGCCGTTATGTCCTCCCGCACTGCTGTCTTTACGGATGCGGATTTTCCCCAGGGGCAGGTCCAGATCATCATGGATTACGATTAAGTCATCTTTTTTAATCAGGTAGCGCTGCATCAGGGGTACCACCGATTCTCCGCTGAGATTCATATAGGTCTGCGGTTTAGCCAGTACCACCTGCTGTCCGGCTATACTGCCCCTTCCCACCCGCGCTTTGGACTGCTTTTTATCGAACTCGATGTGGTTGCTGCGGGCGATTTGATTGAGACATAGAAATCCGATGTTATGCCGGTTGCCGGCATATTCCTGTCCCGGATTGCCCAGTCCTACAATTAGTTTCATTTAACGGCCTTTAATTAAAAAAATCTGTTTTCAAAGGTTATAATAAGCGCTGCTGGCTATCTGCCGGAGGCTGTTCAGTGGCATCCGGTTCGACCGGCCCTTTGTCTGTGAGGCCGCCGGTCGACGCCTGATCCAGCATCTTCAGCAAATCCGCTTCACCGATATTGGGTATGCCTAAAGCCTGGGCTCGCGCCACTTTGGAGCCGGGATCGGCGCCGACCACCAGGTAGCTGGTCTTTTTAGTCACGTCGCTCTTGGCCGCTCCGCCCTGTGCCCGTATCTTTTCTTCCGCTTCAGCCCGGCTCAAGCGCTGCAGCGTGCCGGTTATCACAAATTCGATTCCTGCCAGCGGCAGCTCCTTATCTGATTTCGGACGGTCTTCAGAGAGCTTCACGCCAGCCTTTTGCAGTTTTTCGATGACTTTAAGGTTACGCTCGACTTTAAAATAGTCCAGAATGCTCTGGGCGATTTTGGGGCCGATAGTGGGTACTTCTGTCAGCTCTTCAAAACCGGCTGTCGACAGACTGTCCAGGCTGTTGTATTTTTTAACCAGCCTTTCGGCCATTTCCTCACCGACATGCCGTATTCCCAGCGCGAAGAGTATCCCTGCCAGCGGCCGGTTCTTGCTTTTTTCAATTTGTTCCAGTAGTTTGGAGGCGCTTTTTTCACCTTTGCCTTCCAGCGCGGCCAGGGCATTCTTGTCCAGTGAGTAAATATCACCCACATCCTGTACCGGGCGGAGGCCGTCGCCGTCTTTTACGACCGCTGCTTTGATAATTACCGCCGCCATCTGTTCGCCCAAGCCGCGGATATCCATGGCGGTGCGTGAAGCGAAGTGCTGCAGGTGCTCCTGGATTTGGGCCGGACAGGCTGCGCTGGTGCAGTAATAGGCTACTTCGCCCTCCTCATGAAAGACCTCGGCCCCGCAGGATGGGCAGGCCGGCCGGCCTTTTTCGGGGTCATAGACCTTCTCCAGAATACTGAAAACCCTGGATTCCGGGCTGCGCTTGCTTAAGACGGGTCCTACCACATCCGGAATGACATCGCCGGCTCTGCGCACTACGACATAATCACCTTCGCGGATATCTTTGCGGCGGGTATCG
>DAOUFH010000162.1:0-3750 GCA_034429955.1 Dehalococcoidales bacterium | reverse complement strand
TAACGGTAATATCCAGCATTTTCTGTTTGATTTCCTGGATGCGGTATTCAGGCAGCTCGATTTTGAGTTCTTTTTCCAGCCAGTCTCCCAGGCCTCTGCCCAAACCCTCACAGAATTTGACCACCACGTTGCCCACAAAACCGTCGCAGACAATCACATTGGCTTTGCCGCTCACAATATCATTGCCTTCGATATTACCGATAAAATTCAGGCCGCTCTGTTTAAGTAAATCATAGGTCTGCTTTACCACTTCATTGCCTTTGCATTCTTCCCAACCCACATTGAGTAAAGCGACCTTGGGGTCATTTATGTCAAGTATATTTCTGGCGTAGACTGTGCCCACTATGGCGAAGTCCACCAGCTGGTCGGCCCGGCAATCGATATTGCCGCCCATATCAAAGGTGATGGTTTGCGGCGTCAAGCCTAAAAATGAGCCGCCTACTACCGGACGGGAGATACCTTCCAGAGTGCCCAATTGCATTAAGGCGGCCGACATAACGCCTCCGGTGGGGCCCATGCAGACCGCCGCAGCCGCCTGCCCCAGTTTGACCTGTTTCACAGCCAGCACCACCGAGGCGTTGCGTTTGGCGCCCCGCAAGGCATAGGCCGGTGATTCCCCTTCTACCAGGAATTCTTCAGTATGTATAATTTCGATATCCAGTCCGGCAACATCATATTTAGCCAGCTCAGTTTCTATCACCGGCTGAGGGCCGCACAAAATCAACCCTATCTCATTTTCTCTGGCCGCCTCGATCGCACCCTTTACAATTTCCTGGGGAGCGAAGTCTCCACCCATAGCGTCTACTGCAATTTTCAAAGGGGGCTCCTTTGCTGTTTTGTTTTACCGGGTATTATTTTTATATCATTACCTTAGTACCTTGTCAACGTATAATTCATGCGTTATTCTGATTATAATGCTGTTATTCTAAGGAGGCCGTATGGAAACTTTTGAGGCCATCAAAAATCGCCGCAGTATCCGGAAATACAAGCCGGATAACGTACCCGACGAACTAATCGAGAAAGTACTGGAGGCTGCCCGTCTGGCGCCCTCCTGGTCCAATGTTCAGGGCTGGAAATTTATCGTAGTACGGTCGGCCGAACTACGTTCACAACTGGCCGATACTGTACAGGCTCATCCCAGCCTGGGCACCAACCCTTCTACCAACGCTTTCCGCATGGCTCCGGTGGTTATCGTAGCCCTGGCTGAAAAGAATAAAGCCGGTTATTTCGACAATCGGCCGGCCACTGATAAAGGTGATGCCTGGTATATGCTGGACATCGGCATTGCCATGGAAAACCTGGTGCTGGCTGCTGCAGACCTGGGATTAGGTACGGTCCATGTCGGGCTTTTCGACGCCGCTAAAGTCGCCCGGCTGCTGGATGTGCCGGACAGCTATCACGTAGTCGAAATGACTCCTCTGGGCTATCCGGAATTCCAACCCAATCCCCGCCCGCGCAAGGCCTTGACGGAAATCGTTTACTACGACAAATTCGGCCGGTCCAAATAGTCCGCACCTGAAATAAGGATAATTTAAAGTACCATCCACAGGACTGTCGCCGGCATTGCCCGGCGGCCTTCCTGATTTACTTTAATTAATACTGAAGTCTATTTAAATATCGAACCGATCTGGTCCATGAATCCCCGCCAACCCGTCCGTTTGGTAAACCAGGACGAAAGGTTACGGTTATTCATATTCCATAGCAGCAGACCGACTCCGGTGGCATAAGCCGGATTATTCAAGACCTCGGCCGAAATTCCATTCAGAGAGACCGGGGCGCCGGTCCTGACCGGCATTCTGAAAATCTGTTCGGCTACTTCGATTATACCGGGTATATTGGCACAGCCTCCTGTCAGAACGACACCGGCCGGAATCAGTCCGGAGGCATTCTGGGCGGGTAATTCCAGCAACATCAACCGCAGGATTTCTTCCACGCGGGCTTGCATTATTTCATATAAAGCTCTGAAAGAGACGCTGTGACCGTTTTCACCGATAGTGCGGTCCATCTCGGCAGCTTTTTCAGAGGTCAGCAGCGAACCATAGGTCTTTTTCATTTCTTCGGCCAGTTCATATGAAAGGCCTAAACCGGATACGATGTCCGTGGTTATCTGATGTCCGGCCGCCGGCAGCACCGAAGTGTACAGAATACTGCCGTCTTTGATGATCGCCAGATCGGTAGTGCCGCCTCCGATATCCGCAATCATTACACCGGCCTGTTTTTCATCTTCAGCCAGCACTGCTTCGGCACTGGCCAGAGGTTCCAGCACCAGGTCATCTATATTGATCCTCAAGCCGTGAACGATTTTGATCAGGTTGTTAACAGGAGAAACGGCTGCGGTAACCACGTTTACTTCCGTTTCCAGTTCGGTGCCTTTCATCCCCAGCGGATTTTTAACCTCCAGCCCATCCAGGCGATAAACCCGCGGGATAACATGCAACACTTTCTGTTCAGGAGAAATTTTAATAGCGGACGACTGGTCTACGGAACGCTTCATATCATCCGCTCTGACCGTCATATCATTATGTGAAATTGCGATAGCTCCGCGTGAATTGGTGGAAGTGATGTGCCGGCCGGTAATACCGATATAGGCCGAGTCCAGACGGTAGCCGGCCATCATCTCGGCTTTACGCACCGATTCACGTATGGCTTCTTTGGCTCTGCTGTAATCTGTTATCAGGGCCTTTTCAACACCGCGTGAAGGCACTATGCCCAGACCCAGCACTCTGATTTCGCCGGCACTGTCCAGCGTGCCCATCAGGGGACAAATTTTACTGGTACCGACATCAATGGCGGCAATTTTCTTTTTCATATGGTTGCCCCGTCCGGAAATACTCCCGATCTAACTCTGCTTGTAGTGAACGTTCCACTTGTTGCACAGGTTTTCAAACCATTGTTTGGCTTCCGGGGACTCAATCTTTTTGAGTTCGGCCAGAAATCCGTGCAGGAGTTCTCCACCGCTCATGCCGGTAGCCGGTTCGGCCGGACCCGGCAGATTGATGTAGACCAACTCAGTCACCTGTTTCTGGAAATCAATAGCTGCGCCCATTTCACTCCTTTATCAATCCTGAACTAATTTCGAGGAAGGTTTATATGCGGATATTAATCGTTTGATTATAGCGGCGGCCCGGTCAGCCGTCCGTTAAATTAACTAAAGCTCATTATATACCTTTTTGTTGTATATGATAATACCTGCCAGCGCTATTGTAAACGTTTTTTTATAAAGCCGCTTTTTTAGACGGTCAGGGTACAATGTCACGCAGGCAACATTATGTCATATCTATCTTAAAAATAGTCGCTTGCGGCGGCGGAGTTACACCGGGATAAATGCGCCGTGCTTTCTGATAACGCAGTACCCGATATGTTAAAATATACTCAAATGCTGCATAGAGCCATGAGGTCCGAATCATGATTCCTCTGAAACTTAGATTAAGAAATTTCATGAGCTACCGAGACAACGTGCCAGAACTGAGTTTCGAGAGTATTCATACCGCCTGCATAAGCGGCAACAACGGCCATGGTAAATCGGCGCTCATAGACGCCATCACCTGGGCCTTGTGGGGCGAAAGCCGCGCCGGCAGCGATAACGACTTGATTCACTCCGGACAATCCGAGGTGGAGGTCGATTTCGAATTCGCCGTCAACCGTCAGAATTACCGCATTCTACGCAAGCATTCCAAACCCAAAAGCGCCCGCGGTTCAGGCCAGACCATCCTGGAATTTCAGAGCGTTACCCCCGAAGGTTACAAAACT
>DAOUFH010000161.1:0-14478 GCA_034429955.1 Dehalococcoidales bacterium | reverse complement strand
TTATACGCTTACCGGCAGTCAGCGCCAGGAGCGGGTCATGAGTTGAAATCAGCACTATTTTTTCATTATCGGCCAAAATCTCCAGCGCCTGTTTACGGTCAATGCCGGCATTTTCTATCTCATCGATTAACACTATGGGTGAAACGCTCAAGCAGGCGGTATCCGCAATCATCAGCGCCCGGGATTGACCTCCGGATAACTGGGTTACTTTGGTCTCAGGCGTAAACTTTTCACCCGCCAGGCTGTTGGCGCATTCAAAACACTGCCGTATTACCTGCTCAGGATTGACACATAACCTGCTTTTGGCATGCATATCCAGAAATTCGGCCACGCTCAGGTCCATTACGAAATTCATATTCTGCGAAAGCTGGGCGACCATTTTCCCTTCTATATTGAAGCGCTCGCTGTCACTCAGCGCCCGACCGTCAATTAAGACCTGTCTCCCGGTAGGAGTATCTCGCTGCGCCAGACATTCTATATCGCTCAGCAGCCTGCTTTTACCGGAACCGGTCGGCCCTACGATACTGATAATCTCGCCGGCTTTTATGGTCAGATTAATATTTTCCTCCCGGCCCAGTTTGTTACAGCCGCCCAGGATAGTAATCGAACCGGCCTTTTGATGGGCTGCCGGAGCATCCAGAATCGTTTTTAAAAATAGTGTAAATTGGTCTATGACATCGGTTCGCGAAACACCGAACTCGGAAAGCTGCGTTTCATCTGTTTCTGCCAGTGCCGCCGAAAGCGTGCGGTCACCGGGGATGCTTTCCAGGTTATAATTAAAGAAAAAGTCCCGGGTTACCGGATACAGCTTTAAAATTTCATCGATAGTCTTGGTCCTTTCAATTTGCTCTATATCTATCATGGCTCAGTTAAACTCCATTTTTTTCATCATCCCCATCTGAAAGTCCTCGCCTATCCTGGTCTCGCCGGTACAGTAAGAACAGACTGAGGCAGGTGTAGTAAAGCGCAGTCGGCTGTTACGCAAAGAGTAAACATCGGAGGCCTTCGCCAGCTGTTTGCTCAAGATAAAGGCCCCCTGACCGGTAATGCCGTTGACCGATATCACGCTGGCTCTGGCATTGACCTGGCGGACATTGAAATTGAAAACTTCTCTTTCGGCCTGTGAAACAATATCGCCCTTGGTAATCACAATAGTATCGGCCAGTTTCAGCATCGGGCCGATCTTACGGGGTGTCTGCACGCCCGCCAGATTATCAATCACACAGACGGCCGGTATTCCACTGATATGAGGAGAACAACGGTTACATAGCCCGGCGCTTTCCGTAATCAGCATATCCAGACCCTCTTTTCTTCCCCACCCTACAGCATCCTCTATATTGCTTATAAAAAAATGGTCGGGACAGATTTTACCGGAAAAGCCTACTCTGACTGGAATACCGGCCTCCTGGTAGCGCATTTGATCAAAAGACACCAGACAATCAAATTTAACTACACCCAGCTTCATATCCTTTTCTTTAAGACATTTAGCCAGATGTAAAATCACCGAGGTCTTGCCGGACGACGGCGGTCCTGCTACTGTCACAAATTTCATCTCCGTATACCTGCTCGAAAATAATTTCCACTATCGTATTTTTTATAAAAGCTTACCCTGATATTCTTAGTGTAGAATGCCTCTGCAGTACAAACCATGTCCAGTTTATTAGAATTTTCAGACTGTTATTTGTACTGTTTAACTAAATCAATATAACGACATCAATTATGATTATAATATTATGTAAATTATTTATTTATCAATTTGATTTTCTTTATGCATTATGCACAATACAATCGCGGATAATTCAATGAACCGCTAAAAAACTTTTACAGACATTTTCAAAGCCTGATTATGTGACTTAATTCATTGACAATCTCATTTGCTCATGTTAAGATTTTAATCGCAAAATAGATATCAAGCGGTTATATAAATGCAGAATAAGTCCCGATATTACATCTACGCTTACTATTACTCCTATCCGGTTCAAGGACCGGAGGGCTCTTTCTGCGTATAAACCGTATCTGTGGAATAACCAGCTAAGCCCTCTAAACGAGGGCTTTTTTATTGTCTTTTTATTTTAATTGGAGGTAGTTTATTTTGAACCAGACCAAGATCTTCAAAACCACCACCTGGTCGGCCGGACCGGGCTGCCATGGAAGCTGCGGAGTCCTGGCCCACATTAAAGACGGGAAACTGGTAAAAATCGAGGGTGACCCTGATCATCCTTTTAACCAGGGCCGTCTTTGCTCCCGCTGCCTGGCTATGACCCAGTACGTGGAAAATCCCAGCCGTTTGCGGCATCCTCTTAAAAGGGTGGGCGAACGCGGAGCAGGCCAATGGCAGGAAATCAGCTGGGAGGAAGCTTTTGATTTAATCGAGGCCAGGATGGGTGCCATTCGGGAAAAATACGGCGCCGAAAGCATGATCTTCTCCATGGGTACCGGCCGTGACGTCGGAGCCTGGATCTGTATGCTGGCCTATGCTTTCGGCAGTCCCAATGTCATGTTCTCAATGTCCGGTCTGGGTTGCTACACTCCTCGTATCGCCGCCTCCGAAACTGTTCTGGGTGACTATTGTGTTTTTGACGGCGGTCAATGGCTTCCGGGACGTACCCAAAATCCCCGCTATAAAACACCGGAATGTATTGTGGTCTGGGGTTACAATATTCCAGCTTCCTGTCCGGATAACATCTTCGGACACTGGGCTATCGACCTCATGAAACAGGGCGCCAAACTGATAACCATCGATCCCCGTTTGACCTGGTTTGCCTCCCGTTCGGATAAATGGCTGCAACTGCGGCCCGGTACGGATGCCGCTCTGGCCATGGGTTTCTTGAACGTAATTATATCAGAAGGCCTCTACGATAAAGAATTCGTGGAGAAATGGACTAACTCACCGCACCTTATCCGTTTGGATAACGGTAAACTCCTGCGTGAACAGGACCTGAAAACCGGCGGTTCGGCTGATAATTTTGTCGTCTGGGATACCCTCAGCCGGTCGGCAGTAATCTGGGATACGCAAGTTCAGGAATATGCTCTGCCGAACATCAAACCGGCTCTGGAAGGTGAATTCGAAGTTAAACTGGCAGACGGAGAAAATATTGCAGTCACCACGGTCTGGTCTACTTTTCTTAAACAGGTAGCTGAATACCCGCTTGATAAAGTCTCAGCCATCACCTGGGTGCCTCAAGAAGACATCATCGCCGCCGCCCGGCTGTATGCCCAAAGCAAACCGGCCACCATTCAATGGGGTCTGGCTATCGATTCCACACCCGGTATGACTCCCACCGCGCAGGCTATCGCCAATTTGTGGTGCATCACCGGCAATGTAGATGCTCCCGGCGGCAACGTTATTGCCCGCTCTGCCTTCGGCGCCGTAGCTTATGCCCTGCCCGGTTCAAAGGGCGTGATCAAGCTTAAATCGGCTGAAATCGATAAAAAACGCATCGGTTATCAGAAATACGGTCCCTTCCGTGAGTTTATCTGGAGGGCTCAGACCGACCTGGTTCTGGAACAGATTACCACTGCCGACCCCTATCCCGTCAAAGGTATGTGGATTCAGTGCTGTAATCTGGTTGGCGGCATCGGTTACGACCCCAAACGCTGGGTCGAGGCTCTCAAGAAACTGGATTTCGTCGTGGTGGTCGACCTCTTTATGAATCCTACCACCCAGTTCGCGGATGTCGTGCTGCCGGCTTCCACTTTTCTGGAGAAAGACAGCGTACGCAGCTGGTGGGTGCCGCTGCAAAGCATCAATAAGGTTATGCAGGTCGATGACTGTAAGTCCGATGTCGAAATCAATTTCGAGCTGGCCAGACGTTTCGACCCCGATTTAAAATGGAAGACCCCTTATGACCTTTTCGATGATATCATCAAACCCTCCGGACTGACCTATCAAGAGCTGCAGAAGCAGATATTTGCACTGCCCCCTGAAGGTCATCCGTCCGCGCCGTACTATCGCTATAAAAAAGGTCTGTTGCGTCAGGACGGCAAACCCGGCTTCAAGACCCCCTCCGGCAAGGTTGAATTATATTCAGTCTTGCGCGAGAACTGGGGACTGGAGCCGATGGCCCATTTCGAAGAGCCGCCATTCACTCCTGTCAGTAAGCCGGAATTATACAGGGAATATCCTTTGATTCTTTCCACCGGCCGGCGCTCTCCGGTGTTCTTTCTATCCGAACACCGCAACATTCCCTGGCTCAGGGAGATCGACCCCGACCCGGTAGTGGAAATACATCCCGATACCGCCGCCCAACTGGGCATCGGCAACGGTGAATGGGTTATCGTCGAGAACTGGATGGGTAAATGCCGTCTGAAAGCCAAGGTATCCGCCATCGTCCCGCGCTGGATGGTTATGGCTGCTCATGCCTGGTGGTTCCCCGAAAAATATCAGGATGCCGATTATCTCTACGGCACCTGGGAACATAATATCAGTAATCTGATACCTATGGGTTATCAGGGGAAAGACGGTCTGGGTGCGCCGACCAAACAATCCCTCTGCAAAATCTACAGATATAATGGAGGAGAGCACTAAATGTCTGAAAAAACGTCCAACGGCCTCCTGATAGATTATGAATATTGCACCGGCTGTTATGCCTGCCAGGTCGCCTGCGCCCAGGAATATAACTGGCCGGCCGGGATGGGCGGTATACGCGTGATAGAAATGGTGCAGAACCTGCCCAGGGATAAGAACTATCTGACCTTTCTGCCCTTTCCCACCGAGCTGTGCGTATTATGCGCAGCCCGTACCAAAAAAGGTCTGCAGCCGGCCTGTGTGCAGACCTGCATGGCAGCCTGCATGAAGTACGGCCCGGTCGATGAACTGGTGGAGGAAATGAAGCAAAAACCCCGCACTGTACTCTGGAGACCACGCTAGCTTCAAACTGGATATTTCGATTTATAGTTTTTAGCTTTTTAGACATAGGGCGGCCGCAAAGTCCGCCCTATGTCCTGGTTAAATCACCCTGTCTCAAAACTTCAAACTTATTAATTAATACTCACCCTCTATCCTATTAAATTTTAGAGTAACCCTCTTAACCTTGGATCCAGGGCATCCCTCAGTCCATCTCCCACCAGGTTGAAGGCGAATACTACCAGCATGATAGCAGCACCGGGTGCCAGTGACAGCCAGGGATGGGTTAACAGATATCTCCGTCCATCGGAAACCATATAGCCCCAGGCCACGTCCGGAGATTGTACTCCAATGCCTAAAAAGCTCAAACCGGCCTCGGCCAAGATCAAAGCACCCAGTTGCAGGGTAATCAAAACGATCATCGGAGGCAGCCCGTTAGGCAGGATATGCTGAAACATTGTCCTGAATGCACTGGAACCCAGAGCGCGTTCAGCCATCACGAAATCGCTCTCTTTGATAGATAAAGCCAGCCCGTGCATGACACGGGCATAACCGGGTAAGGTCGCCACACTCAGGGCTATAATAACATTCAATATCCCGTTACCCAGTATAGCGGCAATCACCAGGGCCAGTAATATCATAGGAAAGCCCATCAGAGCATCCATTACTCTCATAATAACGGCATTGGTAATTCCCCCCGCATATCCGGCTATCAGCCCCAGTGAGATACCCACAACTCCTGCCAGAAACACCGAGCCGAAACCAATCATCAAGGCCGTGCGGGAACCATAAATCAGGCGGCTTAATGAATCTCTTCCCTGGATATCGGTGCCCAATAAATGGGCAGCACCAGGTGCCTGCAGCGATTCACTCATATTAATCTGATTGGGACTATAGGGCGCCAGCCAGGGAGCCAGAATAGCAGTCAGCACCAGCAATACCAGTATAACCAGTCCGAAAAGAACCACCTTCCGCTGAAAGAAGACCCGGCGAAAACGCTGCCATTCGCTGACTCGCGGAGGTGCTTCTGTAAATGTACCCGCAACCTGTTCTTGTGCCATAGTATTTTATCCTTCTACTGATATCTGATTCTGGGATCAAACCAGCCGTAAGAGATGTCAACCAGCAAATTTATTAAAATAATTATGGCAGCGATTACCAGTGTGGTGGATTGGACTACTTGATAGTCCTGGGCAAACACACTGCCGACCAGTAATCTGCCGACACCCGGAATGGCAAAGACTTGCTCTATAAAGACCTGGCCTCCGAACATCATGCCCAGGCCGATGCCCATAACGGTAATTACCGGAATCAGACTGTTTTTTAAAATATGCCTGAATATGATAACCCGTTCAGTCAGCCCCTTGGCCCAGGCGGTCCTGATATAATCTTGTGAGACCACTTCCAGAACGCTGGACCTGGTTTGCCTGGCAATGGTAGCCCAGCCCATCAAAGATAAACAGAAAACAGGCATAATTGATTCATACATATTTTTACCCAGGTTTTCCCAGGGCAGGGTATATCCTGCAATAGGGAACCAGTCCAGTTTAAGTCCGAAGGCATATATCAATATCAGTCCCAGCCAGAATACCGGAATAGAGACTCCGAAGTAAGAGGTAACCGTGGCCAGGGTGTCTATCCAGCGCCCCCGTCTAAGGGCTGCTATAATTCCTGCTGTAATACCCAGAACGTTATATAAAATAAATGACTTTATGCCCAGATCCAGAGTAACCGGGAAACGCTCAATCAATAAAGCGCTCACATCATCACGGTAATATATGGACTGCCCCATATCCCCACGCACGACCCCTGTTATCCAGTTCCAGTACTGAACAATAAGAGGTTTATCCAGTCCATATTGGATATACAGCTTGTCGAGCTGTTCCTGAGAAATAGTACCTGCACCCGCCTGCTGACCCATAAAGATAACCAGAGGGTCGCCGGGTAAAAGCTGCATCCCGAAAAAGACTATCAATGTGACTATGAGCAAAATGACAATTGCTATCAGCAATCTACGCACGATATAGGCAGTCATGTATCTCCGACCTTTACCCACCTGATACGGGGGTCAATAAAATCCGGCTGCACATCATTATTCAACCATGGTTTCTATTGATTCGTTAGGGGGATGCCTGGCACGTAACGTTTATTACGTTTACACAACCGGATGGCTCGGAATAAACCTGACAGTGAGCCATCCGGTGACTTTATAATCCAGGGTAGATTTACCCTATTATTTGGACATCCAGATATTTTCCCAATCAACTCTGATAAAACCGTGACGGTAAATTTCCTGATGTACATAATCGGCATGAACGGTACCGACCGGAGTCCACCACAGCGGACAGAATCTGGCTTCCTCATAAAGGTGTCTCATCATATCTTCGGTAGCCTTTTTCTGGTCTTCGGGGTCGACTATAGTAACGATGGTCGGATCGGTAGCATTTTGATAATCAGTTCTTGCAAAACTGGCCAGATTGGATTTAGGGTCGGTGCTGAACCAGGACATATAGGTTGACAGATAAGTTACATCCATACCGTAGAACATCTGCACGGTATCCGCCCAGCCGGTACCGAAGACACTGCCCATAAACCTTCCTGAATCTGCAATATCCAATGTGCAGTTAAAACCGGCTTGATCCAGGTAACCCTTGATAGCTTCCGCCGCATCGATGTAGGTCGGCACGGCCCAGGTCAGCATCTCGACCGGACAGGCGTTGGTATAGCCGGCTGCCGCCAGCAGAGCTTTGGCTTTTTGCGGATTATACTCCCGGGTAGGCATATCAGGGATATAACCCCATTCCGTACTGGGCGCTATCTGTGTGCTGGCTATGTAGTAACCCAGTCCCAGAGTCTTGGCCATCGCTTCTTTATCCAGAGCATACTCCAGCGCTTCTCTTACATTCTTATCCTGCCATTTGGAATTCGGATCGACCGTATTCGGGAAGATAGCCTGAGGCATACCGGTCCAGTAAGTTGTGACTATAAATCCTTTGGCCTCCAGGTCAACCCAGTCCTGCATGCTATGCCCCTGATACCAGAGGTCTATATCACCCGATTGCAACAAGGCCGAGGCTGTTGTAGTTTCAGTGATAATCTGCCACTCAATTCCATCCAGATATGGTTTACCGGGTTGCCAGTAATCATCGAACTTTTCCCAGCTCATGCTGACATCCCGTTTGTAGTCTTTTAGTACAAACGGTCCGGTACCGACGCAGTGATCGACCGCCCAGGCAATACCTTGCTCGTTAGTTGTACCGGCATCTCCTCCGGTAGCTTCCATCCAGGCGGCTTTTGAGTAAATCGGCGTCCAGCCCCAGTTGAATTCAAATTGATTACTGTATACCGTAAAACGGATTATCACTGTGTAATCATCCGGGGTATCGATGCTGATGATTTTATCGGCATCTTGCAGCCAGCCGCTATCGATCTGTTGTTGGAAATTCCATTTAACCACATCCGCATTCATCATTGAACCATCATGGAATTTGACACCCTGGCGCAGTTTGAAGGTAAAAGTTTTGGCGACAGGGTCTATATTATAGGATTCAGCCAGGAAGGGTATCCAGCCCCGGTTGCCCTCTTCATCCACATAGGGCTCGATCAGGTATTCAATCGCCGGCATGGTATAAGTGGCATCGGAAGGTCCCATCTGACCTTTATAACTCATCATGGCCGGACCTGCGTTGATAATCACATTGATTACGCCTCCCTTTTTGATATCGGGAGTTTCTGATGTCGGAGGTGTTGTCGTGGTAGTACTGCCGCCTCCGGGAGTTTGGGTCTGTGTTACAGTAGCGGTTTTGGTAGTAGTGATTGTGGTGGTTTTCTCCCCACAACCAACCAGTATAAGGGTAATACCGATTAAAATTGTGAGTATGACTGGAAACCATCTTTTCATAACGCTTCTCTCCTTAAACCCAATAGACTTAATATTTATACTGCGGATTTGCTTTTTAGGCACATGCCAATATATCTCGTATACGTATATTCTATACGACTATCATAATTTATTCTAATCCTTCACCCTTTAAAACACATCCTCATAATTAATTATATTTACGCTCCGGCAAGCGTAATTCTTCACCGCAAAACGATATTTTGCTCGTTGTTTTGCTCTGTTTGCCGGTAGCTATATAATTTATGTAAAGTTATTAATAAAAACAGACCCTCTTTCCAAAAAGATGGCCTGTATACAAAAGGACGGTCTTTATGACCGTCCCTTAATTTAACAATTATTAATTAAAATTTATAACTTATATTTTTCCCCTTTCCTCATGGGTCATTGGTAGCAACTGTATTTACAATACTCCTCTCAACCGGGGATCGAGTGCATCTCTCAGACCGTCACCCACCATATTGAAAGCAAATACCAGCAGCATAATAGCCACACCCGGCGCTATTGAAAGCCAGGGATTAGTCAGTAAATAAAGTCTGCCGTCTGTTACCATGCTGCCCCAGGCCGCCGTCGGCGGAGTGATACCGATACCCAGAAAGCTTAGACCGGCTTCACCCAGAATGGTAGTACCCATCATCATGGTAACCAGTACCAGAATGGGTGAGAAGCAGTTCGGTACGATATGACGGACTATTATTCTGAAATTGCTGGCGCCCATTGAGCGGGCTGCCATTACGTAATCAATCGACTTGGCCACCAGAACCTGGCTGGCCATTAATCTGGCATAACCTGGTATCAGACCGACTCCCAGTGCAACGATGATATTCTTTAAACCACCGCCCAGCAAAGCCGCAATAGACAAGGCTAACATCATCATAGGTATCGTCATCAACGCATCCATGATACGCATGATTATCGCTCCGGCGATACCGCCGAAGTAGCCTGCGATTGATCCCAGAGTGACGCCTATACCTCCGGCCACAAAGACCACAATTACGCCCACTATCAAAGAGATCCTGGTACCGAATATCAAGCGGCTAAGAGTATCTCTGCCCAGCACATCCGTGCCCAGCAAATGCTCAGAACTGGGCGGCAGCAAGGATTCGCTTAAAACTCTTTTATTAGGATCATAGGGAGCTATTTGGGGTGCAAAAATCGCAGTCACTATAGCTACTATAATAATAACCAGTCCAAATACAACCAGTCCCCGTCCCAGGAACACTTTAATAAATCTTTTTACTTCGTTAACACGCGGCGGAGCTGCGGCAACGGGTGCATTTATCGTATTTTCTTGCTGCATTTCAGGAACTCCCTTTATTGATATTGGACTCTGGGATCCAGCCAGCCGTATGATAGATCTACGATCAGGTTAGTTATAAGTACCATCGCGGCAAAGAATAGAATAACGCCCTGTATGATGGGATAATCCTGGTTCATCATAGCAGAGACAGCCAGCCTGCCCATTCCCGGGACATTAAATACAGTCTCGATAAGCACTGAACCACCTATAATACCGCTGAGACCCAGGCCGGTTAAAACAACTACGGGGATCAAACCGTTTTTTAAAGCATGCCGCATTACCACCACCCGTTCTCTTAGACCCTTTGACCAGGCAGTTCTGATATAGTCCTGATGCAGAACCTCCAGCATGCTGGAACGAGCCTGACGGGCAATTACTGCAATACTGGTGAAGGCCAGACAGAAAACCGGCATAATTATCTGCTTGGTATTAAGCCAGAAATCCTCGAAAGGCGAGGTGTATCCATACATAGGCAACCAACCCAACTTCAGGGCAAAAAGATACATCATCAAAACGCCCAACCAAAAAATGGGGATAGTTATGCCTATATTCGCCAGGGTAGTTACTACCACATCTATCCAGGTGCCGCGCTTCACAGCGCAAATCACCCCCGCCGGTACACCTATCAAGAAGCTTATTATCAGGGCCAATATACCCAGATGCAGTGTTATAGGCAGGCTCCTTTTAATATCTGAAAAGACATCCAGTCCTGAAGTGATTGATTTTCCGAAATCTCCATGTACCACACCCTTAATCCAATTCACAAATTGAATGACCATAGGTTTATCCAGACCGTACTCCGCTCTGATTTTTTCTATCTGAGCAGGAGAACTTGAGCTGGCTGATTGCTTTGAAACCAGCATTAAAATAGGGTCTCCCGGCAGCAGCCGCATCATCATGAATACACCGATCATAACCAGTAAAAATACTATCAGCGATTGAACAACCCTGCGTATGATATATGCTGTCATTATTGCGCACCTTATACAGTTATTGACGGGAGGACATGCCAGGGGTAATAGACGACGGTTAAGTGTTACGCTGTGCTTGCTCGGTGATTATTTTTACTCCCGGCGGGAGGAAAAAACCCGCCGGGAGAGATGCTGTTTACTTTAATTAAGGTAAGTTAACGTTAATTGCTTAACCAGACTTTTTCGGAATCGAAAGAACCCCACTGGCTGTAGGTACCCCAATTGATACCGTGGACATAATCGGCATAATTGTAGTTATCGCCGTGGTACTCAACCGGGATCCAGAGACACTGATCATACAATACTCTCATGGCTTTCTGCGTCAAAGTATAATCAGCCGGATTGGCGGTTACCGCTTCCTCGGTCAATTCCTGCAATCCACCCAGTCTGGCGATACTGTACATTTCAGTTGAACCGGCACGGAAATAGGTATCCAGGAACTGGTTGCAGTCAGGTATAATACCTGAACCGGCCAGGAAGATACCATCCCAGCCATCCTGTCTCATAGAGCCCCATTTACCCCAATCGATTACAACTATTTCGGCATCGATACCGATATCGGCCAGATCAGCCTGAATCGCCACTGCCCCATCGGTGAAATCACCGGTAGCATGGTACATTTTGGTTTTAAAACCGCTACCGTAACCGGCTTCAGTCAAAAGCTGTTTGGCTTTATCGGGATCATAGCTTCTATCAGGTAGATCGGAAATATAACCGTTTTGACCGGCGATAGGCATCTGTTTGGCCACTGCCCAGAATCCGTAACCCAGGGTATCGATAATAGCCTGTTTATTGATAGCATATTCGGTTGCCAGACGTACATTGAGCTTTGAGAAAGGAGAATCTGCATCCCGGCTATTGGGGTTTAAAGCAACCATACCTGAATAGGTTGACAGACAGGCAAAGCCGGCTTGCACCAGATCATAATTGGTCTTGGCCAAACGAGAGAAAGCTACATCACCTTCTCCCGATTGCATTGACATTATCTGCGTCATAGTGTCAACAATGAAGATGCCTTCAATGGCATCCAGGTAGGCTTTCTGACCCCAGTAATCATCGAATCTTTCCAATCTGATTTTTACATTGGGTTCATAGGAGACCTGTTTGAAGGGGCCGGTACCGACAGCGGTAATAGCCGCCTGATCGGGGCCCATTGCTTCCACCGCAGTAGGAGAAGCAATCATCGTTGACGCAACGGTATTAACCGCAACGTTTTCAAATCTGCCCAGATTTACTCTAACAGTATAATCATCCAGAACATCACAGGACAGGATATTGCTGCCATATCTGCCCGCATCAATCATCGCATCAATGTTGTACTTAACAGCATCGGCGTTGCAGATAGTGCCGTCATGAAATTTTACGCCCTGTCTTATGTGAAAAAGAATACCTTTATTGTCTGTCGTATATTCGTAACCTGTAGCAACTCTGGGAACCAGATCTCCCATAAACGTTACTTCCAGCAAAGGCTCCATAGCCGGTTCGGCCGCAAATCCTTCACCACCATAGGTCAAGGGGCCCCATCCGAAGCCGGAAGCTGGAGTTACGCTCCACAGGATTCTTAAGGTTCCGCCGGTCTTGGCTTGTTCTGTACTGGTAGTTGTGGTGGTAGTACCAGGCATAGAAGGCTGAGTCGTCGTGGTAGTCTTAGTCGGAGACTGACTAGTCGGCGAGCTTGAGCTGGGGGTGGTAGTCTTACCGTTACAGGCTGCCACAAGCAGCATTACCACTACCAGCAACAGACAGGTGATAAGGGTCAATTTCGTCTTGAACATTTATTCCTCCTTATAATGCACCGCTATTTTTCGGAACGGTGGTGTTCCCTGTGATAATGGTTACCACTTTCATAATCGCTGACCAGTTGTTAACTTATAATTAATTAGGTTGATTGCTATAATCTGGTTTGATTACTTACTGGCGCCTGTTCGGATTCGTATAAGTTCGAGCTAATACCTGTTCAAGAAAAGCCTGCCAATCCTCCATTGCTTATGTGGTACTGTATATACGTGAAAGTTCAACTTAATTGTTTATCGAGTAGTCTGTTCGTATATGGAGCATATTATAGCATTCAATTTATTCTCTTACAACTCGAATTTTGTTAAATTTTTGATTATGCGTTTATATTATTTTTAATCTATAATTATACTGGTACGGTTTCTGTTAGGTATTCTTCAGCAAGACTTATTTGCTGACTTACGGTACTGACCGGAAAAAATCTCAATCTCGTTTCAACAAATGGAACAAATTTGTTTGGATAAATTGTACAATAACACCTGACGGTAAATTAGCGATGGACATAACAGGCAGGTCTCCACTAATTCGTCGCAGCTTGATGTAATTCAACAGAGTATCCCGCTCGAATAATTATCTGTATTGTAACTAAGCAAAGATAATCAGTTTCAGTTATCGAAATAGTAGGCAATTACCAGCACTCCGGGCCCGGTGGCATAAGCCATGACCGGTGAAAAATCGGTTAGCCAGCTTTCAACACAGTTGAACTCCGATTCGATTCCTTTCTGCAATTTTTCGCCTTCATCCGGCACCGCCGCATGAGCTACCGCGACATGCACCGGACGTGAATCTCCGCTTTTCCTCATAGTGGACAGCAGACGGTCAATACCCTTCTCTGTGCTTCTAAAGACACCTGAAACGCGAATCTTACCTCTTGCCAGGGTAAAAGCCGGTTTGATATTTAACCAGGCGCCCACTTTAGCCGGAAGTTGCGGAATTCTGCCGGTACGATAAACATGGCTGATATCATCCAGCACCCCTCCAACGCGGACATGACCGCTGATGCTGCGCGCAATCTGAGCTGCTTCCGCCAGACTTTTGCCGGCTACTACAGCTCTGGCGGCTGCAGTTACAATCAGACCTTCTCCTACCGTTGCCGTACCTGAATCAACGATCTCGATCGAGACCTGGGGTAATTGTTGCCGGGCCAGTTCCGCTGCCAGCCTGGCTGAATTATACATGGTAGTGATTTTTGAGGATACGGTAATCACCAGTATAGACCGGGAGTTCAGAGAGGCCTCCTGATAGGCCTGAAAATATTCCCCGATGGAAGCCGGGGCAGAAGCAAAATGGGCAGGGTCTTCTGTGAGCATACGGTAAGCCTCAGCAGCGTTTAAGTCTACTCCGTCACGGTAGGTCTTACCGTGAAAGTAGATATTGATAGGTACTATCCTGACAGGATAGCGCTGCACTATTTCCGCTGGCAAACAGGTTACACTATCGGTAATGATAGTTACCGGAGGCGCTGTTGAACTCATCTTTCATCATCTCTTTCGACCCGGCGCGGGAAAACCTTTAAATTCAAAAAGACGGCCGTTTTGCGGACACGCTTAGTCAGCGGCAGGGATATCGATAAATTCGAAGCCCAGTTTCCCGATTCCCGCAGCCACAAAACCGACTTTGATCTTGTGAGGCTCATCGGTCAGAGATACCCCATTGACCAGAAAGGTCA
>DAOUFH010000160.1:0-10807 GCA_034429955.1 Dehalococcoidales bacterium | reverse complement strand
TGTCAACCAGGGCTGGTACGTTTCTATGGCGCTGCTTGACTATGAACGCACTGCCGATGTGGGTTATCAGATAGCTGCCACGCTGCTTAACGATATTGTGGAATATGCCCGCGCCAACGGGCTGCTGGATGCCCTCCAGGAAAACCGGTATGCCCAGCTGGCGGTGGAATGTGAGGTCGCCAGATTAATCCACTATCAGGTTACTTGGAAACAGAGCCGCGGCGTTCTGGCTAACTATGATTCGGCCCTGTGTAAGTACGGTTTTGAGCTGCACCAGCGGGTGGCTGAGTTCGGTATGCAGGTACTGGGGCTTTACAGCCAGATCGGCGAAAAAGCCGAACAGGCGCCCCTGTTCGGCCGGATTCCATCCTGTTACCTGCGTTCTCCGGCCCACAGTCTGGAGCAGGGCACCTCTGAAATAGTCAGAGATGTAATTGCCCAGCGCGGCCTGAATTTACCCAGGTTGCGCTAGTTTACATAAGGTCAATCAAGTATAAGTTGCGGAGGTCCCTCCATGGATTTAGGTTTGAATGAACAACAGGCAATGCTGCAAAAGTCGGCACGGCAATTCCTGTCCGACTCTTATTCCGATAAAACGCTGGCCCTGATGGCTAAAGACCCGCTGGGCTATACACCTGAATTATGGCAGAGCGTGGTTGATTTAGGCTGGACAGCTCTGTCTATCCCTGAAGCTTACGGCGGAATCGGTGATTTCATGGACCTGTGCCTGATATTGCAGGAGATGGGCCGCGCCGGGTTCATCAGCCCCTATTTTTCCACTATGGTACTGGGAGCCGGTCTGATTGCTGCGGCCGGGACTGAAGAGCAAAAAAAACGTTATCTGCCGGCGCTTGCGGAAGGCCGGCTGCTGGTTACGGTAGCCCTGACGGATGATTTGAAAAACATCACGCCCGCAGCCGTTAAATTGCCGGCAGTCAGCCGTGAGGGAGGCTTTATTTTAAACGGTGAAAAATTGCTGGTGCCGGATGCCGGACCGGCGGCACTGATTATCACTGCCGCCCGCACCGGTCCGGCTGAAAAGGAGATCACCCTGTTCCCGGTTGAGACGGCTGCTCCCGGTTTGACAAGTGTGCTGCTGGATACCGTGGCTCCCGATAAGTATTACCTGGTCAGCTATAAAGAGGTGAAGATAGCGGCTGAAGCGGTATTAGGAGTACTGAACCGGGGCTGGCAGCCTGTTGCGGAGGTGCTGGGTAAAGCTGCGGTAGCTGCCTGTGCCGTGATGCTGGGCGGTGCTGAAAGAGTGCTGGACTTTACGTTGAGCTATGCCCGGGAGCGTCAGGCCTTCGGCCATCCCATCGGTGCTTACCAGAGCATCCAGCACCGTTGCGCTGATATGCTGATAGACCTGGAAGGTTCCCGCCAGGTCACCTACCAGGCGGCCTGGTATCTGGCGCAAGGATTACCCTCTGTACGTGAAATCGCCATTGCCAAAGCCTGGGTCAGCCAGGCCTGCCGGCGTATAGTGACCTCCTCTCATCAAATTCACGGAGCTATCGGTTTTACCGAAGATCATGTCCTGCACTGGTACACCCGCCGGGCTCGTTTCCTGGAGTTCTGCTATGGAGATGTCAACTGCCATCTTAACAGTCTGTCCAGGCTCTTGACCGTGCCTTCAAAATAATTAATTATGCTGATGACATAGCTATACATTTGACTTAGAATGTGATTATATATTAAAAGAATTGCCTGCGATTATTAATTTTGGAGGTTATAAATGAAAGCCGCAGTATGTTACGAACCAGGAAAATCACTTGTTGTTGAAGATGTAACACTGGATGCCCCCAAATACCGTGAAGTTAAAGTTAAATTGGCGGCCACCGCTATTTGTCATAGCGACGTACATGGCTTTTCCGGAGACCTGGGATTCTCTTTCCCCATCATCGGCGGACACGAGTCTGCCGGTATTGTCGAGTCCATAGGTCCCGGCGTTACCTCGGTCAAACCGGGAGACCATGTGGTGGTATCGTTGGTAGCCAACTGTAACCAGTGCTATTATTGCTTGAGCGGGCAGTCCCATCTCTGCAATTACGATTGGCCGCTGGTCAAAGAAAGCCGTTTCAAAAATAGCAAAGGCCAGTCCCTGACCCAGATGTTCAAAACCGGTACTTTTGCGGAATACTCTGTTGTAGACCAGTCTCAGTGCATCAAAATCGTCGATGATATGCCTCTGGACAGAGCAGCTTTACTGGCCTGCGGTTTTATCACCGGTTTCGGTTCCGCGGTCTGGCGCGCCAGAGTCCAGGCCGGACAGAGCGCAGTGGTAATCGGCGCCGGCGGGGTTGGTCTGAACGCTATCCAGGGTGCGGCTTTCTGCGGCGCGTATCCTGTCATCGCGGTTGATATTCTGGATTCCAAATTGGAAGCCGCCAAGAAATTTGGCGCTACTCATACCGTTAATGCCAAGACCACCGATGCCATCAAAGAAGTCAGAAAGATTTGCTACGACCGCGGTGCGGATTATGCTTTCATCACCGTCGGCGGTGCTTCCTCCATCAAACAGGGCTTCGATATGACCGGACCGCGCGGCATGACTGTCAGCGTCGGCCTGCCTCCTCCAACCGATAATGTCTTTTCCATCAATCCTTTCGAGGTGATCGGTAGCGAACGTATGGTTACCGGCAGCTACATGGGTTCCGTCAACCTGCAGGTCCATATTCCGCAGCTGGTTGAGCTGTATAAAGGCGGCAAGATCAAGCTGGATGAGCTGATTACCAACCGCTATCCTCTGTCTCAGATTAATGAAGCAATCGATAACATGCTCAAGGGCAAAGCTCTGCGCAACGTTTTAATGTTCGACTAGTTATCGCAAAGAAAAATC
The DNA here is from genome assembly GCA_034429955.1 of Dehalococcoidales bacterium. Taxonomy (GTDB): domain Bacteria; phylum Chloroflexota; class Dehalococcoidia; order Dehalococcoidales; family UBA3254; genus DATIKD01. Next base: position 7,965 of record DAOUFH010000160.1, on the reverse strand, counting down.
AAAGAAGCGGGCTGAACCTCAACATTCAGCCCGCTTCTTTGCAATCGAATTGAACATAGTATAATTAAGGCTCTAATCGTCGCCCTTCTCTTTCTCTCTCAAGCGCTCTTTCAGGCGGATTTCACGGCGGGCGGCCGCTTCCCGGTTGCGCCGTTTTTCATCCTCGGTCTCCAGTATCAGGGGAGGCAGTTCACGAGTACGTCCCGATTTATCCAGTGAGACATAGGTCAGGTAGGCTGATGAAGTATGTCGTTTTTCACCGGTTATCAGGTTTTCGGTTTCGACCCGGACTCCTATTTCCATGGACTTTTTGCCTACGAAATTCAAGCTGGCCTTGAAAGTAACCAGGTCTCCCGTATAGACCGGATATAGAAAATCCAGGCGGTCGATCGAGGCGGTAACGCAGGTCGAACGGGCATGCCGGGTTGCCACGACTCCGGCTGTAGAATCAATTATCTTCATTATCACGCCGCCGTGAACATTGCCGTTATTATTGGTATCCTGGGGGCCCATCATCTGTGAGAGCACAACTGCGCTGCTGCGTACGGTCTTTCCTTCCATCCCGGCTGTCTCCTTAATTAAGTATTAGAGTATATTTTACAGCCTAGATCTGGCGTTGTCTTTCCAGTTCTTTCTGTTTGAGGCGGGTCTCGCGGCGGGCTGTTGCTTCCCGGTTGCGCCTTTTATCTTCATCGGTTTCCAGTATAAGAGGCGGAATTTCCCGCGGGCGGCCGGCTTTATCCAGAGCCACATAGGTTACATAGGCTGAATTGGTATGGCGGATTTCTCCGGTCAACAGATTTTCAGTCTCTACTCTGACGCCTATTTCCATAGAGGTCTTGCCCACGTAGTTCAGAGAAGCTTTTAGCGTAATTAATTCACCTGCAAAGGCGGGATAAAAGAAATCTATCCTGTCGATAGAAGCAGTGACGGCGTTCGAACCGGCGTGTCTGACTGCCACCACTCCTGCGGTGGTATCTATCAACCTCATTATAGTGCCGCCGTGAACATTGCCATAGTTGTTAACATCCTGTGGTCCCATCAGCTGGGAGACGACCACAGAACTTTCCTGGACGGTTTTGCCTTTCATGTATAGCTCCTTAGAAATAAACACAAATATAATCAAATTATAACATAAATAAGATGAGCGCTTGGGACTATTTTATGCGGTCTTTTAAAAGCCGTTTTGCACCGCTACAGGGAGAACCGGAAGTCTCGTATTGTTCAACCACTGTCAGGGTTGATATAATTAGTGTTATTTGATAAGGTACTGAACAGCCGTTTTTAGTTGATAAGAGTACATAAGCGGCACGGGAACAGTAAAGTGAAATCGAAATTGCCTTATAAACGTATAGTGGCCAAATTCGGCTCCAGTCTGCTCACCGGCGGAGGTTCTCACCTGGATATTAAAATGGTCTCCAGCCTGGTTGACCAGTTGGCCAGTCTGCACCAGCAGGGCCTTGAAGTAGTGGTAGTGTCCTCCGGTGCGGTGGCCTGCGGCAGGACCCAATTGGGCCTCTCCAAGACCCAGAAGCTCAAGAACATTCCGGCCAAGCAGGTGCTGTCGGCAGTCGGGCAGAGCCATTTGATGTATACCTACGAGACACTTTTCAATAGCTATAAAATCAACATCGCCCAGGCGCTGTTGACCAAAACGGTTTTATGTGACCGGGCCGGTTATCTGAATGCCAGGAATACTTTGCTGGCCTTGATCGAGATGGGCGTTATCGCCATTATAAACGAGAATGACGTGGTGGCTATCGAAGAAATCCAGGGAGCCCGCTTCGGAGATAATGACAACCTGTCGGCCATGGTGGCGACCCTTATCGACGCCGATTTACTGATTATTTTAAGCGATGTGGACGGACTGTATACCGCCGACCCCGGTTCTCATCCGGAGGCCCGGCTTATTCCCGAGATAAAGACCATCGATGATAGTATTTTCGCTCTGGCCGGCGGCAGTAAAAGCGGAGTGGGCACCGGAGGCATGTATACCAAGTTACAGGCCGCACAGATGGCCACGGCTTGCGGTATCAAGGTAGTAGTCTGCAAAGGCACGGAGCCGGATGTGATTACCCGGCTGGTGGCAGGTGAGTCTATCGGCACCCGCTTTTTACCCGGTGATGAACATCTGGAAAGCCGCCAGCGCTGGATGCTGGCCGGACTGTCTGTTAAAGGCAATTTGATAGTTGATGAGGGGGCCTCGCTGGCTTTGAAGAAACGGCACAGCAGTTTGCTGGCAGCCGGGATCAAATCGGTCGAGGGACTTTTCGAGCGGGGGGATATGGTCAATATCTTTGACGCATCAGGTAAACGTCTGGGATCGGGCGTCACTAACTACTGCTCGGAAGATATCGCCCAAATCAAAGGCGTGCATTCCCGCCGGATTATTAGTATACTGGGCTATGATTTCGGCTCCGAGGTTATTCACCGTAATAACCTGGTGATGCTGTAATCCGTCAAAAGGTCCGAAAAATGGGGAGAGTTGAATTATGAGTGAACAACTGGAACAAAAAGCCCTGGCGGCTAAACAGGCTTCTAAAAAGCTGGCTTTTATCGAGACTGCAATAAAGAATCAGGCTCTAAGCAATCTTGCCGCGGATCTGCTCTCCCGTCAGAGCGAAATTCTGGCGGCTAATGACCTGGACTATAAAGAAGCCCAGTCTTCGGGGATGAACGCTGCTATGCTGGATAGGCTGCTGCTGAACTCAGCCCGTCTTGAAGCCATGTCGAACGATGTGCTGGCTATTGCCAAACTGGCCGACCCCGTGGGCGAATTATTTGATGAACGTACTCTATCCAACGGATTGCAGTTGGCCCGCAAGCGGGTGCCTCTGGGGGTGATCGGTTGCATCTATGAAAGTCGTCCCAATGTGACTATCGATATTTCCTCACTGTGTTTAAAGTCAGGGAATGCGGTGATCTTGCGGGGCGGCAAAGAGACCATTCGCTCCAACCGCGCTCTGGTTAAAGTGGTGCAGGAAGCGGCCTACCGGGCCGGTATTCCTCAGGGGGCGGTGCAGTTTATTGATGATACCGACCATTCTCTGGTCGAGCAGATGCTTAAATTGAACAAGTATATCGATTTGATAATCCCCCGTGGCGGCGCCGGACTGATAAAGTTCGTCTCAGAGACAGCCAGCATGCCTGTGGTAACCGGAGGTATCGGTGTTTGCCATACCTACGTGGATAAGGACGCCGATGTGGCAAAAGCGGTGGCTATTGTCTATAATGCCAAGGTCCAGCGTCCCACAGTCTGCAATGCGCTGGATACCATCATCGTGCATAAAGCTGTCGCCGACCGTTTTTTGCCCCTGGCCGGCAACGAATTGAACAAGGCTAAAGTGGAACTGCGCTGCGATAAAAGGGCCCTGGATATCCTGAAGATCAATCCTTACCTCAAGCTAAAGAAAGCGGAGGATTCCGACTTCGGCAAGGAATTTTTAGCCCTGATAGCTTCCGTGAAAGTAGTTGATTCTCTGGATGAGGCGCTGGAACACATCGACAGATACGGTTCAGGTCATTCCGAAGCGATAGTGACCGAGAACAAACAGACCGGCCAGCGTTTCCTGAATGAAGTAGATTCCGCCTGTGTCTACCTGAATGCCAGCACCCGCTTCACCGACGGGGCGCAGTTCGGCATGGGTGCGGAAGTCGGTATTTCCACCCAGAAATTTCATGCCCGCGGCCCGATGGGTATGCAAGAACTGACAACCTACAAATGGATTATTCTGGGTAACGGTCAGATAAGAGAATAGTCGACCAAAGAGATCAAATTATGAAGCCGGACTAGTTTCAGTCCGGCTTTTTTAATGCTCGTTGACGGTTTTTATCAAGCACTCCCGGCAGCTTCGTTAACGGTACGGGATTTCTCTATTCCGACAGGCTTCATTTTGGTGCTCTGCCGGAGGCGGCAACTGACTCAGAGTCCGGGTATGGGAATATTTAAAAATTTCCTGCTTACCTCCTGTAACCTTTTTAATCAAGTCTTCCCGATCGCACCGGAGGCTTAAGCCTCTCCACTGTCGAAGCTTCCGGACTGACATTCAACACTAAATAGGATTGTTCTGGTTTTTATAAAATGCAGTTAAAAATCTGGCTGCGGGATTATTCTGACTATATTACCAGTAAAACAATAAATATATAGTAAACACAATAATAATTGTTTTGTGTTTTAGTTGCGGGATGGCCTTAGCTGGGATTTAGTAATTACATAAAAACATTGGCTGCTATTAACTCAAATATTGCGGTTGTACAGTTTTATCGCTTTAAATTGAACATATTCTTGACAACACAGGCTTCAACACGTATAATCAATAAAAATTGATTATAAACAATAAAAGTCATGATGCTCTTCGTAGATACTTTTCTGGTATTGCCTACTTATAAAAAGATAAACCACTGCAAAGGGTTGGCGTATATCAGACAGGTTTGTATTAATCTGCAGGAGTACTTATACACTTTCCAGTTATGCTTTTAACCTCTTGACTTATTTCCTTATCAACCGGGAAAAAATACAGGTTAATGTTTTAATACAGCTCAAGACAAACATCATTACCTGCGGCTGAAAGTTTCAAAAAAGTTGAGAATGTGGAAATCCGGGAAAACAGCAGCGGAAATCATAAAAGATTTAACTGATGATTTGACTTAAGAGTATCCTTATGTTCCGTGCTTGGCGCGTTGAGATAGATGTTTTATAACCGACATCCTTAATAACGGAAATATTATGGAAAGGGGAAAACAATGCAGAAAAAAATATTTAAACGCCTGTTGGCCTTATTACTGGTGCTGGCCTTATTGCCGGTCAGTGCGTTGACGGCGGTGCCTGTAGCGGCAGATGATGACGGCCCGCCTGTAAGAAATCCCGATATGCCTTATAATTCTTCTATAGATTGGGTGATAGATACCCCCTATACGTTTGACTTTATGGACTATTATTCAGGAGAGAACCTGGTCTTTAAAGTAAGACCTAATAATACTGACTTTATAGATTTAGAGGGTTCCACTTATACTTATACACCCACGGAGTATGGGACACACTGTATATGTGTACAGGTATCCCAGGGTGGAACCCAGATGGGTGATAATATATACCTGAAGGTGAAAGCAGCGGATGGAGCCAATACACCTCCGACATTGAAAAATTCTCAATTTGAAAATCAGGTTATTGAGTATATGTGGTCGGGGAATACCAGCCGAAACTATAATTTGGAAAGCTGGTTTGAAGACTTGGATGGTGATGCTTTAACCTATTATTTTCAGCTCAATGATGATGAGCCGGTCGCTCTGGATCGTACAACCTATACTATTTCAGCGGCGAGTCAGGAAGAAAGAGTTGCTGCCTATAAATTTTACGTAAGTGACGGACAGGCAAATTCACTATCTTATACCTTTATAATTACAGTTAACTCATTTCCAAATTTCTCAGGCACTACTAGTCAGGGAACTCTGGTGAATGAGCCATATGATTTTGGCTTTTATAATATTAATGATAGCGATGGGGATACCCTTTCATTTAGCGTAAGCATTGATGGCGCAGATCCGGTCGAGGTTGGCACTGATTATACATATACCCCCATTGAGGAAGGTACAACACGATTTGATGTCACAATGACGGATGGTTATCAGGAAGGAACCAGAACCTATAATGTGACGGCATTTAACTTTTATCAAGTAACAGCAGCTATTGCTGAAGAACAAAGCGAATTTGGGACGGTCAGCGCAGAGTTTATAAATGTACAACCATCGGGAGTCCGGTGGAAAATAAGTGAAACCCCCAACCCGGGATACCGTTTTGTTGAATGGCTAAATCCGGATGGCAGCAGATATTCAACATCAGCTTCAGGATACTTAAACGTCACTGAAGATTCAGAAATGACGGCAGTTTTTAAAGAAAACAGCGCTCCGGAACTTAAAAGCGGTGTAGAGTCTGTAACCGAGGCAGAAATCACAACAGCAGATTACTACCGAATAAGAGGAAGAGACATTTTTACTGACGCTGATAATGATACACTGGCTTATTATGTGAGCGTTGATGGCGGAGAACCTCAGGATATCGGTACAGGATATTATTATTATTATGGGCCGGCAGCAGGTAATTATACTCTGGTGTTCACTGCCTGGGATGGCGATACTTCATCTGAAACGCACACTGTTAATGTAACTGCAACGCTATCACCAACTTTAACAGATTATAAATTTAATATTTTATCCGATGAGCCTCTGACTGGAGAAAACAGCATCGGTGCTGAAATGTCTTATTCGGCAAGTTTTTCAGAAACCGCCGCCTATGCTGATTTAAATGGAATGTTTATTGACAGCAGAGCAGAGTCTTACAATATCTCTATGGAGAATTATGGGGATATCAATGAGACGACACCGCTGAATGCTATTAAAGTTGATGATCTAATGGTACCAATGAATTCAGTAAGTACAAGTTGGACATCATTTACCTCGTCTGGTGGTGTTGATTTCATGTTGAGGATTCGTAGTGGAAGATTGTTAATCTACATTAATTCTCCCTATCCTGAGAAAGACATTGATATTCAGTTCATATTCCATGAGCTGGAACCAACAGCTATTATGGCAGTAGATGAAACTACAGCCCAGGCTGAATTCATCAAAAACACTTTTGAAGGAAGTCAGTGGCAATTGACAGCAACCGGCAAAGAGGGTGAAGTATTCAGCCATTGGGAATACCGCACAGAAAAAGAGGGTGAAAACTTTACCGGTGAATACAGCAAATTATTGGGCTCAAACGGACAGAGTGCGTTGTCTCTGGTAATAGAGCAGGATACGGAATTTTTGGCGGTCTATAGCCAGACGGCGCCGGAGCCAATATTCAAGAGTGTAAATGATAGCAAGGGCACAGTTTCAGCAGCGGCTATCGGTATAAACGAATGGCAGCTGGAAGCAACGGCCAATCAGGGCTTTGTGTTCTATGTATGGAGTGACGGCAATGAAAATTCAGCCAGAACAGTCAGCTTGACTGAAGAGGTAAAATATACGGCTTATTTTATCCCGACTAAAACAGCAGAGATAAAGTGGGGTAGTGAATCCAGCTATGAAATGAGTGCAACTATTACTACTTATTGGTCAAGTAAATACGATACCAGCGTACAAACTCTGAATTCCGGCAATACTTCTGCAGAATTTAGCCCTGAAAGACTGACACTATTTAGTAGCGGCGTAGGCAGAGACAGTTATAACAGCATTGATTATGAATTTGTCGGCTGGACTGTGAACGGTATCCTTATCAGTGTGGATGATATTATGGAAGAAGGTATCTATAGCCCTCCAGGTATCGGCGATTTTAACTCGAACTATCGCTATGTATACGGTGTAGTTGAAGAGTTGGGACTGAAGATTATCGCCTATGGTTACTTTAATACTTCTCCAGTTTATCGGGAGAATGGAACCTGGGGCTTGTATCTGGTTAACGACAGAAATGCCACCACTTACAATATAAGCGATGAACCTGATAAGATGGAAATACTGACCGATATTACGGTAGAGGCCCTGTTTGCACCCATTACACTTAAAAGCTACACTGCTGCCGTAACAACCAATGATGATGATATGGGCAGTGTTCAGGCGGAGCTTGTCGAAGGTACTCCTAAAAACGTCTGGAAATTGACGGCCACACCCAATGAAGGCTATGAATTTATAGAATGGAGTGACGGCGACCAGTTTGCCGTCAATGTGGTCGTCCTGACTGAGGATAGCTCCTATACTGCCACATTCAGACAAAAAAGCGCAGAGATTCAGATTCCCGTCAGCACTACGGCCAATTTCGATGATGCTGAAATCTGGACAAAGGTAAGTGCTGAAGGTGACAACAACTATCTTTTGGAAACAGGCACTAAAAGTGATTATTTCTACACCTTTTCCCACTGGGAATACCGTACACAAAAAGAGGGTGACATCTTCACAGGTGAATACACTGTAGATGAAGCCTCAGTTGGT
>DAOUFH010000159.1:0-5127 GCA_034429955.1 Dehalococcoidales bacterium | reverse complement strand
ATTACTAGTTGGTCAGGCTGCAGGCGGCCTTTCAGCCCGGCCATGACGTCAGCCAGCACCTGGGGCTTCACCGCCAATATGATAACCTCTTTGTCCTGGACGGCTGCGACGTTATCCGAAGTGGCTGTAACCTGGTAGCGCCGGCAGAGATATTCGCGCCGCGCCTCCGCGATATCACTGACGGTGATATCCGTGGTCTGGGCAATTTTTTTAACCAGAATTGCTGACAGAATAGCTTCAGCCATGTTGCCGCCGCCGATAAATCCGATTTTCATTCTAATTGCTCCTTAATCAGGAATATAATTAAATACCGTTACCAGGTGGTCAGGTTATAAACCGGACCCTACGAGAGGTTTATTGCTTATGTCCTTTCGCCGAAAATGGCCCGGCCGATGCGTATCAGGGTGGCGCCTTCTTCGATGGCTACCTCGAAGTCCGAGGTCATCCCCATGGAAAGCTCCCGGAGTCCCAGTTTGTCCCTTAATTCCCGGAGTTGCCGGAAAACAGGCCGGACCTCCTGCGGGTCTGCGGCTGCCGGGGCCACTGTCATCAGTCCTCGGACCTCCAGCCCGGGCAGCTTTGAAATCACCGGAAAGTCACGCAACAGGGCGTTAACTGAAAAGCCGCTTTTACTGGCTTCTGCGCCAATATTGACTTCCAGCAGCACCGGAAAAGGTTTGACGGTCCGGCGGCTGACAGCTTCGGCCAGTTCAAGCGAGTCAAGGCTGTGAATGATATCGAACAGTTCCAGGGCTGTTTTGGCCTTGTTGGATTGAAGATGGCCGATCAGATGTCGGCAAGGCGGAGTCTGTAAAACCCGCAGTTCCGGCCATTTTCCGCGAGCTTCCTGGACGCGGTTTTCACCGATATGGCGGATGCCCAGTTCACAGGCTGCGATGATGTCCGGCGGAGCGATGGTTTTAGTGACCGCTATGAGGGTGACCTCTGACACCGGACGCCCTGCTCTCCGGCAGGCTGCCGCGATACGCCGCTGCACCGCCTCCAGATTGCTTTTCAAGTCCAGCGCAGCCACTGTTTACCTCACGACCAGGTTGACCAGTTTGCCGCGTACAAAGATAGCGTTGACCAGCTGCTTGCCGTCGATATGCGGTTTGACTTTGGGACTTTCCAGTGCCAGCTTTTTAGCGTCATCTTCACTGATGTCCACCGGAACGTCGAAACGATCGCGCAGCTTGCCGTTGACCTGAATGACCAGGGTGACTTCCTCAACCTTGATGAGTTCCTGGTCCCAGGCCGGCCATTTCTGGTTATGAATACTGTAAGGTTTGCCGCACAGAGACCACAGCTCTTCAGTCATATGGGGGGCGGTGGGAGCCAGCAGCAACATCAGGGTCTCCATAGTCTGATTCCAGGCTGCCGGACTGACTGCCGCTTTATTGCGTACATCGTCCAGATAGTTGGTCAATTCCATCAAAGAGGCAATCATAGTATTGAAGCGGATTTTTTCAAAATCATCAGTAACCGTTTTAATAGTCTGATGTGTTATCCGGGTTAAATCGGTCTCGCCTTTAGTTTGTTCCTCAGGGTTGGTGCCTGCGGCCTGCTGATAACCTTCGGTAACCAGGTTCCAGACCCGGTTCAGCCAGCGATAAACACCGCTGATCCCGCTATCGTTCCAATCACCGCCTCTCTCCCAGGGCGCGATGAACATCAAATAGGCCCGTACGGTATCAGCGCCCAGGCTGCCTACGTAGGCATCGGGGTTGACCACATTACCGCGGGACTTGCTCATTTTCATATGCTGGGACAACACGGTGCCCTGATTGAACAGCCTCAGGAACGGCTCGTCGAAGTTAATCAGTCCGATATCGCGGATGGCTTTGATGAAAAAGCGGGCATAGAACAGATGCATGACGGCATGTTCCGCCCCGCCGGTATATAAATCGACCGGCATCCAGTATTTGACTTTATCCGGGTCGAAAGGCCCCGTTTCATATTGGGGACTGGTATAGCGCAGGAAATACCAGGATGAACACATAAAAGTATCCAGAGTGTCCGTCTCGCGTTTGGCAGCTCCGCCGCACTTCGGACAGACCGTATTGACGAAATTTTCATTATATTTGAGGGGCGATTCGCCGGTGGGTTTGAATTCAGCATCTTCCGGCAGTTTGACCGGCAGGTCCTTTTCCGGGACCGGGACAGTGCCGCATTTGGGACAATAAATGATGGGAATGGGGGCGCCCCAGTAGCGCTGGCGGGAGATTAGCCAGTCGCGTAATTTATAGCTGACTGTGCCCTTGCCCCAGCCGTTTTCTTCCAGATAGGCAGTAACGGCTTTAATGCCTTCCCGGTTGGGGGTGCCGTCGAACTGCCGGGAATTTATCATCGGGCCGTCATCGACATAAGCCTCACGGAGTTCTTCGCCCTGCCAGTCGGGAGGGGAGATAACTACCTTGATGGGCAGATTGTATTTTTGAGCAAAGGCAAAATCACGGCTGTCGTGGGCCGGTACGGCCATCACGGCGCCGGTGCCGTAACTGGTCAGAACATAGTCTGCTATCCAGATGGGTACCTGCTCTCCGGTCAGGCGGTTGATGGCATAAGCGCCGGTAAAGACACCGTCTTTTTCTTTCTCGGTGGAAAGTCGTTCGATTTCGCTCTGGCGGCGGGCTTTATTGATATATTCCTCAACGGCGCCTTTCTTGCCGGGGTAGGTGATTTTGGATACCAGCGGATGTTCGGGCGCCAGCACCATAAAGGTCACACCGTAAACTGTATCAGGACGGGTAGTAAAAATTTTAATTTCTTTTTCGGACAGGCCGGGGATATCCAGGGCGAAGGAGATCTCGGTGCCTTCGCTGCGGCCCACCCAGTTTTTCTGCATGATTTTAATGCGTTCCGGCCAATCGATGCCCTCGTGCTGCATCAATTCATCGGCGTATTTGGTGATGCGGAAAAACCATTGCTCCAGGTCGCGGCGGATAACCGCCGAATCGCAGCGTTCGCAGAAATTGTCTACGACCTGCTCGTTGGCCAGCACGGTCTGGCAGGAGGGGCACCAGTTGACCGGCGCCTTGGTGCGGTAGGCCAGTCCGGCTTCATACAACTTCAAAAAGAACCACTGGGTCCATTTATAATATTCCGGCAGGCAGGTGATTACTTCACGGCTCCAATCATGGGTAGCGCCCATGGTCTTCAACTGGCGGCGCATATTATCGATATTCTGCAGGGTCCATTTGAAGGGGTGAATACCGCGCTTGATGGCGGCATTTTCAGCCGGCAGGCCGAAGGAATCAAAGCCGATGGGATGCAGAACATTAAAGCCTTGCATCCTCTTATAGCGGGCATGGACATCCGAAGGCGCCATGGCATACCAGTGTCCGATGTGCAAATCACCCGAGGTGTAAGGGAACATGGTAAGGGCGTACCATTTGGGTTTGGAACTGTCTTCTCCGGCGGCGTAAAGATTATCTGCGGCCCATTTAGCCTGCCATTTTTTCTCGATTTCCTGGTGATTGTACTTATCAGCCATAGCCTGTGTTTCTCTCCTGAACTGGACCGGATACCGGCACAATTATCATATTGAGATTAATTTTAACAATAAAGGCATGGCTTAGCAACAGAAAGAGGGGGCGGCGACGCCTGCCACTGAGACTACCGGCAGTCTCTAAAAGGCTGACAAAGCCGTGGTAAAAAAAGTTGCTACAATTCCGTACGGACGGCTGTTATTCAGTATCGTCTCGATCGTGGCAGTGATGGGTTTCGATCACCGATAGCCTGCGTTTTTCTTCATTGATCACAACTCCGAAGGTCTCCAGCAGGGCTTGAGGTGTGATAACCTTATCCGGAGGTCCGTAAGCCACCACTTTGCGGGCCAGCAGCATGACCTGATGGCAGATCGAAGCTTCATCCTGGATATCGTGGGTAGCCAGTACGACCGAGGCTCCGCGGGAAAGCTCATCATAGACCGCCTTTAAATATAGCTCGCGTCCGGCGGCATCCAGACCGGTGGTAGGTTCATCCAGTACCAGGAGGTCGGCGCGGTGGGCCAGCACCTGGGCCAGGTAGACCCTTTGCTGCTGCCCGCCTGACAGGAAACGCAGAGGCGCATTGGCCTGCGAGCCGATACCCATCCTGTTAATGGCTTCACGTACTATCTCCTCGTCCAGCCTGGTCATGCGTCCGAGCAGTCCGTGCAGAGGATAACGACCCATGCGCACCACATCGATAGCCCGCAGCGGCAATATGAAACCTGAGTTGTGGAATTGCCCCAGATAGGCGATACGCTGGGGATTTTCTCCCGGCGGCAGTCCGAAGATAGCCAGCTGTCCGGCCAGAGGTTTTAAAAGGTTGACAACGGTTTTTAAAAGGGTGGACTTGCCCGAGCCGTTGGTACCGATCAAGGCGATCGCCTCACCTTTATGCAGTTCGAAATTAATACCTGAAACAATGGTCTCTTCCTTATAACCGATGCTCAGGTCTTCAGCTGTGATGTAGTGCAGGTCCGAGTTCTTCATAGCTAATTCAAAGCACTCCGTCTGGCTTTTGTCCGGCGGGCGAAATCCCGGCTGGTGCGAATATTCTGGATGATGAAAACGATGAAGAAGATAACCACTGTTACCAGTATGATGGAAGCTCCGGCCGCCAGTTCAAAGTGTAAGCTGACCAGCAGTCCCAGATACATCGACAGGATGCCTATCACAATCGCCCAGATCATCATCGTAGAGGTCTTACGGGCCAACAAAGCACCGGCTCCAGCCGGGGCTATCAGCATACCAAAGACCAGCAAGGTGCCTACTGTTTGGAACGAAACGATAATGGTGGCCGCAATCATGAAAAGCATCAGGTTGTGATACAGGCGTACGGAATATCCGGCTACCTGGGCCTGTTCCTGGTCGAAGCTGAGTAGCTTGAAGGGCCGCATGCAGATAACCGTAATAATGATAATCAGGGCGGTGGCGATGCCCTGGACGATGATGGAACTCCATTGGATGCCCAGAATTTCACCGAAAAGGATACGTGTCAGGTCTCCGCTGAAAGAGCCGGAGCGTGAGACTATAACTACGCCCAGGGAAAGCATACCGACAAACAGCAGTCCGATAGCGGTATCGGAAGAGAGGCGGGAACGGGCAGTGATAGTGGTGATGCCTCCTATCATAAAAGCCG
>DAOUFH010000158.1:0-2564 GCA_034429955.1 Dehalococcoidales bacterium | reverse complement strand
CGGACTATGGCGAACAATACCAGGCAGCCATGCTGGCTTATTACAGGAAACATGTCTGCCGATTGGAATCCTGGCCGGATTTCCTTAATGAGGCCCTTGCCAAACTCAATATGGACGTGTATCTCACGCTGTGGGGTCCAAGCGAGTTTACCGTCACCGGGACTTTGCGCGACCTGGACCTGATACCGGAGTTGCACCGCATCAAGCAGCCGGTTTTACTGGTTTGCGGCGACCGGGACGAAGCCGGAGTTAAAACCGTTAAGGACTATCAAATGGCTTTTCCTGATGCCGCGATGGCTGTCATCCCCCAGGCCTCTCATCTTCATCAACTCGAACAACCGGACATCTTTAAGGTCATTGTTAACCGCTTTCTGGAGAAACTGTGAAAGCATACCCTGCGCGCCAGCTTACCTCTCCGTATTACTTGAGAGGCAAGCTCCAATCGGGAATCTCATCAGCGCCAGCTGATCACGATAGATTCTCTCTGGAATAGTTTTACTGCTATACGCATTACGGCCAGAACGATTATTATCAACGCCAGCGCCAGAATCAAAGCCGACAGCGTATTGAACCAGATTACTCCGGTTAATTGAACTACGATCAGGGCCAAGACCGGCAATATTATAAATATCACCAGATTCTGCGCGCTTTTAGCGTCCTTGGCTCTGGCAGAACCGATAACACCCAGTAGAAAACTTAAAACCGTCACCACCGGTGTAAATATGAAAAGGCCGATATACCAGACCGGGCTGGTCACCATACCCAGCAAATCGCCCCACCCCATCACCACAACGGCCAGTATAAATATGGCTGAACAGAGCCAGGTCACCAACAAGGCAGGCACCGCCCCGGATAAAGCTTTGCCCAATAAAAGCTCCCAGGTCTTAACCGGAGTAGCCAGCAAGGCTTCCAGGCTGCCCGTCAGTTTCTCATCCACTATGCTGAAGGTGGACAGGCTCACGGCAATCATGACCGGAATCAAGAGCATATAGAAATTAAACTGGCTGAGCAGCAAGACCTGAAACTGCTGTCCGCCGGATAAAGCGCCCACCGCCGGATCGACCTTTATCAAATTGACCAGGGCATTTTGAAAAATTGTTAAATTCAAGGCGGAATCCGTAGCAAATTCGACTGCCAGCCAGATATAAAGCAGCATCTGACCGACTATAAGCAGCGGCAGCACCGTGACCAGCATCAGGGTGTTAACATCTTTGGTCATAATCTGCCATTCTTTCAGCATTATATTGATAATTCTTTTCCGGCTCATCTCAGTTATTCTCTCTTATCAGCTTCAGATAGACCTCTTCCAGAGGATGTTCCCGCTGTACCACGTTCAATATACCGCCGCCGGCCTCGACAATAGTCCTGACCAGCTCCGGCCGGTTTTGCTCCGGTTCGGACAAAACCAGCACCAGGCTGTTGGCTTCCTGTTTAAGACTCTTCACAAAGGCCAGTTCCTCAACGGCTGCCACTACGGCCGGGAAAACTGATTCCAACCTGATTTCAACTTCCTGCTGAAAGAAACGGCTGCGCAAATTGGAGCCGGTATCCAGTACCAGCAGTTTTTTGCGTATCACCGCGATTCTGTGACAGAGTTCCTCGGCCTCGGACAGATTATGAGTTGAGATAAAGATCGTCTTACCCTCATTGCTCAGTTGTTTAATCAGCTGTCTTACCTCTCCGGCCGATTCAGGGTCCAGGCCGGAAGTAGGTTCATCCAGGAATATCACCGCCGGCTCGTGTATGAGTGTCCGGGCCAGAGCCAGGCGCTGTTTCAGACCTTTCGAAAAAGTGCCCGCCCTGTCTTCCCGGCGTTCCCACAGTCCCATTAATTTCAAATACTTTTCTACCTGAGTCTTTACAGGGCAGTTCGCATAGAAACCGGCAAAATATTCCAGATTACGGCGGGCAGTCAGTTTATCATACAAACCGGGGGTTTCAGTCAGCAGACCGATAACATTATGTAATCTTTCCACTTCACCGTCCGTCCGGCAACCCGCCACCACTGCATATCCGGCGGACGGCTTGATGATACCGGCCAGCAGGCGTATAGTAGTGGTCTTGCCGGCCCCGTTAGGCCCCAGAAAGCCCAATACCTCACCCTTTTCAACCGTCAGATTCAAATCCTCGACGGCCACCGTATTACCATAACTTTTATTCAACCCGTTTACTTCAATAATCGCCATTATTTCAACCTGTACCAATTTCCTTGACGTCTCGCCAGAAAGTCAAGCCCGGCAAACTATTATATTATATATATAACAGTTGTCGGGCCGGCTGTCAATATACCTATTTCAGGTCCGGCAGAACAGCAGTCGCCGGTATTTCTGATGGCTATTTTGCAAAATTCAATATCATGCGTATCACTTCTTCCGCTCTTTCCGTATCTATCCGGCCGTTTTCATCAACCTGGAACAGGCAGTCATGAGCACTATTGCCCATAACCAATAAACCTGCCTTGTGCAGGGCGGAGCGGGCAGCCAGGATCTGGGTAAGTACTTTATCGCAGCTCTGGCCCTCTTCCAGCATCTTTTCGATGCCGGCGATATGTCCCCTGACCGTCT
>DAOUFH010000157.1:0-26088 GCA_034429955.1 Dehalococcoidales bacterium | reverse complement strand
CAACAACTTGTTCCAGTTTTTTCTCAACCGAAACGTAACCCAGGTACAAGAATGGACAAGGGACATATTAGAGGACCCTTCGTTACGTAGTAAATTAACTTTCGATAAATGGAAATTTACAGATATTGAGGGTGATGAATTAGAATTATTTCTTAACCCTCTTCATAATGCCCAAACAAACCAAACTGCGCCCGGGTTTGAATATCGGGCTGAGAATCTGTATGCCTCGACAGCTACACCGGTAACAATCAAGTGGAAAACTAACCCCATTCAATCTGATGAAATTAAAAATTTTGTAATTGTGTTAGAGAGGGAAGAGGCAAACAATAGCGAAGCAGAAGTACTCGATACAAAGCGCCTAAAAGGGAATAAAAGACAGCTAAAATTTAAACTTAACGATCTCGACCTTGAAGAAGGAGCTACCATTCTTGCCCTATTCAGGATATATGCTAAATCTTCTGATGGAAGTAATCTTGCAGAAGCAGAAAGCGAACCGTTTTATATTGAAGGCGGGGCTATAATCGATGAGATAAAAGAGAAGATTATTGGTATTCGAAACCGAGCTGAGGCTGTTTTTGAAACAACTTTTTATTCCAGAGAGAATTCATTTATTGAAAGTGAAAGTTGGGAAACCGGTAGAACTAACCTTTACAAATTAAAAACAAACCAGAAAAGAGTTTTCAAAATTCTCATTAATCCGATCCTTTTTGAAATCGAAAGGAAGAATCTCACAGATCCGTATAATCTGGGTGCTTGGGATGTAAATTTGATAAATCAGAGCTTCATGGATGAAAGCCATCCTAAAAAACATACCATTCCTACTCCCGCTCCATGCAACATCGCTTACAACGACTTCCTTAATGCCAGGAGGGAGTTGTTTGACCTGTTAAGTAATAAAGTAGATAAGGCTGTCGTCGAAATATTAGATTTGCGCGAATTTAAATCTGAAATTATTACTTATGCACAGAAATACTTGGCAATGTTACAGGAACTGGAAGTTAGAATAAAAAATACTAATAACGATGGCGAAATAAATAATATACTTCATATTTCCCATCCTCTAATGCGTATCGATACTATTTATTTTGAGATTGGAACCCCAGATGATGTGGATAAAGTAATTGTTCTCTGCCCTACACATCCTATGAGAATATTGTGGTTACTTCAATATCAGCAATTGTTGTTTAACTGGGCAGCGAAATTGGAAGGAATGGATGAAGATGACGCTTATAAAGCCGTAGATATTGATAGTATAAAGAAAATCACTTCACTCAATATTCCTTCAGCGCTATCCTTTGAAAATAACGAGATCTATATCAATACAGATAACATCGATTTGAATTGGAGTATATTACCTAACAGCAAAACTAAGGACATCCGTAAAGTAGTTACCCAATTGATGAGGGCATTAGGGTTTAAAGAAAGCGCGGGAGAGATTACATCCATTACACCGGCGCACATTAAAGATAGAATTTGGAGATATCTCAAACATCACCCATATGTCTCCACTTTGAAGATGAATGTAATTAATCCTGGTGATGGTTACTTAATATTAAATACTATACGTGAACTTCAGAAGGATGACGAATTCAAATATTTAAAATACGACATAACTTTCTATGGTAATCTCGGCTATGAGCTCATGGGGAGTGCCTTTGATGATTTAATGAACGAGAACGATTCTACTGAAGGTATTATGAGCGAAGTCGATGAGGAATTGTTACAACCGAACAATAATCCACTATTCCCAAAATTGTTTTTCTCTAAAATCAGAGTGAAAGAAAATCAATGGAATACTATACAGTTCAAAGAAGCACATATCACAATCTTAATCGATCGCTTCTCTACAAAAACTCTCACTAGACAAATAGGACCTGCTTCAGGAAGCTTCTTCCTAAATAATCTAATGGCAGAATACCGTTCTGATTTTCACATCGAAGCCTCAGCAGCTACTTGGTCAAGAAAGGTTATTCCAAATCAAAATCTGGAAATAACTGAGGGTGATAATATAGCATCTTTGATATTTCAAACGGCAAAAGGTATCCTCGGTTTTTCATCATCGTATTTCAATTGGAACAACAGTTTTAATCAGGTTCCTACAATCCAACTGGAACTGTCCGAAACGGACAAGCATCTAATCACCGCGATTCATGAGAACTCCGACTGGGTTTTTACCATTGATCGTAATTTTGGAATCGAATATTTTGATAACCCGGTAAACAGTGATTCAATATTAAAAAGCTATTTGATTGATTATACACCCGAATTTATTGATGGTATCGGCCATCGATTAATTGTTTCAACCTTTTGGTTAAAGGAAATTGAAAAACTCATAGAAGATGGCTTGAAAAAAGTAGATATCCCATCATCTGGGTTTCGAGCTGAAGAGATTTTAAATGTGATTAAATCAATTTCAGGTAAGTTGGCACTTAAGCTTATAAACAATCCCAACAATGCAAAGGAAATCATTGGGTTAGCTCTTACAAGAAAATATTTGGAGAAGCAAGGCCAACTCAAGAATGCTGTCCTTATTCCGGTTGATACACATATTGACCTTTATATGGAAAACAGGAGAAGAAATCCAAACGCAGAGATCACTGTGCAGCGCTCTGACTTAATTTTGGCTGAAGATAAAGAAGGCAAACTGCAGCTCAACTTAATTGAAGTAAAATTCCGTTCTGGTGCGGCCACAATATCCGAGTTACTTAATTTAAAAGACCAGATTGCACTGAAAAACGAGAATTCTCAAAAAGTCATCACCAATAAATTTATTGAATCTGATAATGTTACGAAGATCGATAAACAGCTTTCAAACAAGACTCTATCAAACCTTATTAGCTTTTACTTTGATCGGAGTGTCCGCCATGGCTTGTATGATATTAACGATATGGGTGGAATGAAGGAAATATTACGACGCATTGAGGAAGATAATATTACTATTACTTTCGGAAAGTCGGGGTATATTTACCACTGGAAAGGCGTTACTAAATCAATGGAAGAATATCAAGGTAACCGGATTTATGAAATAGGGCAAGATGAGATTCGTGAGTTACTTGATATTACACAATCCGAAATTGATTTAGAGAAGGAAGGAAAAGAATCAAACGATGCTACGCACGAAGATATTGGTGATCATCAAACATCTGTTCCTGACACCACAGCAAAGAAGCCTGAAGAGTCAAGCGATTTAACTAATCCGGCTTCTCTAGAGGGATCATCTGTAATTGTTGAAAATCCAGGAAAGGACGGCGATAGCAAGTCATCGAATAACACTCCTTGGAAAATAATGTTAGGCAATGATTCAGACAGAAATAAGGAAATATTTTTCGATCCGCATACCGATAAGCCAAAGAAATTAGCTAATCAGCATCTACTTATTGTTGGGAAATCCGGTGCGGGGAAATCCCAAACCACGTGTTCTTTCCTTTTTGAACTGAATAGACTAAAGGTTCCATTCCTTATACTCGACTTTCAGGGAGAATATATTGCAGATAGTTTAAAAAATGCAAATGGTCAAACATTTTTAGATGCAACGCACTCTATAGTACTAGATCCCTCAGAAGGAATAAATATTAATCCTCTTGAGATTCCAATTGACCCCTTCACTAAGAACAAAGAAAATTTCAATAAGACCGTCTATCGGGTAGCTTTTATCTTGGATCAAATATTCTCGCTCGGTGATATCCAACATCCTACTCTAAGAAGTGCCATTATGGAAACATTTATCGCGGCAGGTTTTCGCGTAAATGATAAAAGCACCTGGAATTTGGCAGCGCCTAACTTTAATGACATTTGGGAAGTATTGAAGCATAAGGAACATCAAGAAAAAGGTTCAGTTCGAAACCTCAAATTGCGCATACAACCAATTTTTGAAAACAATATCTTTAACCCTGGTGCTGAAGTCAAATCATTTGCGGACATGCTAGCGCAAAATACTATCATCCGACTTTCTACACTACCGACAGTTGAGCTGATGAAAACAGTATGTCGATTTACCCTTCAATCAATATATAACCATATGCTTTCGGTTGGGCCTTCCAGGCAAATCAAATTATATGTAGTTTTAGATGAAGCTCATAAAATTTCCTACGATCAAACTCTTACTGATTTAATTCGTGAAGCAAGGAAATATGGGATTGGTTTCATTCTTGCTTCTCAAACACCTCGCGACTTTGATAGCGTTGTATTTGATAATATCGGTACAAAGATCGCCTTGCAGCTGGAAGGTGACGATTGCAGAATAATTACTGATAATTTTGGCTTAACTGATACCAATGATAAGAACTCTCTGAAAAGCTTACTGATCGGACAAAAACCAATGAGAGGATTGATTAGGAATAATCATTACGAACCTTTTAGACAACTTGACATTGTTCCTTTTTATGAAAAAACATGATTTTATGCCAAGAAACAGAATCTGACTTCTAGGTTGAGAGAGCGATCAATTAATAATGATGGAGCGTAACAAGTGGGCATAGCTAATCTCAATCGCTATGAGGTGAAAGTCTCACAGGATAATTATCTGTGCGTCTCGGTTAATGGGCAGACCGCAGAGCATTTTGTCTCTCCTGATACGAAACGGGGTATCCAGAAACTGTATGTCCTTAAAAACGGCGATGAGGTTTACTATGTCGGCATCACTTCCCAGCCAGTAAGTTCACGTCTCTGGATGGGTTACAGGGCGAAAGGTGAAAAAGGATACCACGGCTACAAGTGGAAATCGAAGATATCAAAAGCCGAACTTTTTGTCTGGTACTTCACCGAGTGTGACCGAGATTCTGTAGAAGCAATCGAAGGCGAGCTTGTTTATCTCATCCGGAACCGAACCGGGAAATGGCCTACATACCAGATGGAGATACACTTTCACCCTGATGCTAAAGATGAAGAAAAAAGGCTTGCTGGAACTCTCTTTGACGAGTGTTTTAACAAAAATAGGTTGGCATTATTTCAATAATATTTTATGGATCGAAGTCTTCGAAGCTGGCCATGGGAAGGTTACTGAAAAGACTTTACCCGGCCAGTCCTTAGAATACCGAGTAGGTCTATGTATCGTCTCCCGTGGTGGAGCCACGGATATTCGAACCTTTTTTTATAAAATAGGGTCATTGGTCGACCAAGTTTTTACTGGTTGACCAGTTGAAAGTGATGAACATTATCTTCATCAAAATCTTGTCTACTGAAAGTTAATCAAATTGTAATGTTAGTGAGTTCTTGACGTATTGCTATCAATTTTGAAGCTAAACTCGAAAGTTTTGGTTCTGTGTATTGTACAGTAGCGCCCACCATTTTAGCCTCAATTGATGTATCTTATTAAACGGCTGATTAGTTGAATCAACTCCAACTAGTAATATTTTTCGATTCCTCCGAATCCAATTTGTTTGTTTTGTTCAGACCTTTTAATAAAGCTGTTCAGTCTTCTTTTGAATTCTTCCGGTCTGCTGCGGGCACCTTCAATATAGGCAATACGAATTCTTTGATATGCCGGCGAGAAATTTTGGTAATTTTCCCAGGCTTTGACATTCTGTTTGATTGCCTGCAAGATATCCGGAGCAAAGACAAATTCCCCGCTAACTGCCCTCTGAACTGATGCTTGCATCGCAGGATGGACTTTTCCTTCCTTAATCAGCCACTTCAGTCTTTCCTTGTTAGCCTGGGAATATTGGCTGTGAGGAAGCCTGGGCGAAAACCGCTGGGCGGATGAATAGTCATCCAGACGCTTTACATTACTGTCTATCCAACCAAAGCAGAGGGCCTCTTCAACAGCATCGTTATAGGATATGCGCGGTCTGCCCGATTCCCTCGAGGGATAGATTAACCAGATTTCTCGCTCTCGATCAAAATTGGCTTCGAGCCATTCGCGCCAGGCGTTTCTGTCATAAGCATAGAATGTTTTACCGATATTCATAACTCTACGACTTCATAAGAACGGCTATTCAAGGGAGATATTTTTAAATTCATTGATAGATGAAGATACCACGGCAGCAAAGCATAATCAGAATTATTGTGCCCGATTTAGACTTCTGCAACACAAAATCAATATTCTCCTACTGCTTGAATATAGCCATGTCCTTCTTTTCAGTCCAGCATTCCCTGATTACAACGGTATCAGCCAACCCGAAAGATTTGAGATTGGATGGTTACCAGATTACTCTTTACTCACTTTGTCGCTAATATCTGAAATTGATCCATCAGTCATGTATTGGTAAATGGCGGCACTATTAACGTCACCGGTCGTGATAACGGCGAAAGTTCTGCTTACTTCAGGATAAATAGTATTGTGATCTATCCAGGTACCGCAGTTGGCATATATTTTATTATCAATATTCCGTAAATCCGGCATATGAGTGTGCCCAAAGACCACTACATCGATGGATTTTTCTGTGTTTTGCAGATATTGCACTTTGGCCTGGTTATAAAAATAGTCATGACTGAGAGTACCGGCTACAGCCTCAGCGAAGCTGTTCTTCACAGATACCTGATTTATTACCTGACGTTCTTCCCATGTTCGCTGGAAGTTCTGATAAAGAACAGGAGCGGAGATAGTACCATCCATCTGTTGAACCGGGTAAAAATCCTTTATGGAGTAGCTGCCGTTAAAGCCGGCTATGCCCAAATCAAAAATCTTATCCTCATACCTTTCAAAAGGAGTAATACGAGTCAGTTCTGAACTCCAAATTTTGTAATAGAGGTAGGCGCCATACTGGTCCGGATTGGTGACTGCATCAGGAATATCAGTAATCACAGGGTAGTCTTTTTTGATTAAAGGTTTGCCCTGAAGTATCCAGCTTGCAGCAATACGTGCATAGAAATAACCGGGGGGAAGGATGGTATCCTCGTTTTGGCATAACTCTCTGTTGGATACGCTGTCTGGCGCAGCAAATGCATCATAGCGATGAGAATGTTCGATGGCGATTTCCTGACGGTCACCGGTCACATATACTCCAAGTCCTTCCGCGTCGCGCGCCTGTACAATGCCCGGGAGAGCTTCATCTAAAATTCCGCTGTCAAGCAGCATATCGTGATTGCCAGGCACGTAGACCAGTTTAATCCCCTTTGCCATCAGACTTTTTAAAGCATCGAACACATTCTGATTGTTTTCAATCAACTGCCGGTAGAATTTAGCCGGGTCGTCATATTTCGCATAAGTAAGCGGCAGATACCAATCATCCAGAAAGTCTCCATTGATTATCAGCTCACGCACATCCGTGGTGTATTCAAGCTTTTTAAGAAAATCAACCAGGAGTTGGCGATTTTCAACTGTTTCAGAATATCGGTCGTCAATCCCAAGGTGGATATCGCTTATCACAACGATTTTATTGACAGAAGCAGCCGGGGTCCAAAACGCTCTGGTTGGTGCGGTTGTAGTTGTATTGGTTGTGCTGCACCCGGAGAAAGCAAATACCAGCGCCAGAACCAATAATACGATAAAGATTTTCTTATTCATGTTTGTTATATCCCTTGTTTTGATTTTATTAATCTTAGCAGATACACTGTAACCATTCTATTCGAACAAGTACGAAAATATAAAGCTTATTACACTAAATATACGAATTAATTCCCGGCGAACACCACTGATCTTGTCTGACGCAAGATGAGCCTCGATAGATACAAATCGTTAAGAATGGGCTGAAAGACAACTCCGGGCCGAAGTGGTGTCACAAAATGCCTGGTGGCTAAACCTGGTGTTATCATAATTCACCGCCAGAAAAAGACACATTTTAAATCTCAGAATAATACCAGATTGATGGTATTATAAGTCTTCGAGGCCTATCTAGCAAAATGAAACCACTTTTAAGCAAGGCAATCTTAAATTTCCGGCAAATAAGGTTTCAAGTATTGTTCCTATGACTTAAAAGGCAAAAAATGGTCAACCAACAAATATGCGGTTGACCATTATTTATATGGTTGACCAGGTAAAAAGAGCTACATCCAATGTTTTTCTTTTTTTACTGATAAGAAAATCTTTCGAAGGATATTGATGCTAATTAGGTCTTTTCATTTGTCAGTTTGAAGATAAGTTCGAAAGTTCTGCTTCTGCCTATTGTACAGCAGCGCCCACCATCTTAACCTCGAAACAGGCAGGCTGCAGTTACTGCCGGTTGTAGGCCTGGCTAACTCCAGGTTAACAACCCTGACCGGACTGTACCGTCGCGGAATAAGCCAGTGCCGAGGGTGTACGGCATCCAACTATCGCAGGGGCTTGGTTGATCAACGCATCATTCTTAAGTGCCTCTACCATGAAAAGGGCAAAATCCACACGGCGCGTTTTATTGCTTTTAAGAATGGGGTCACCTACGTGCTTGCTCCACACAGGCAACCCCTGGCAGCGGCCTTCTTGAAGGTCGCTGCCGCGCACCACTGTCCATCGGGTCCGGCTGGTAAAAATCCGCCGGCAGGCTTCCACCTGATTGTCAATATCTATAAAAGGAACAATCCGGGTGAGCAGGCGAATCAACTTCTCCTCTCTTTTTAGAGACTGCGGATACACATCTTTGCCATCCAGCGTAATATGCCAGCCGCAGGAAAATATCAGACGTGTTCCTGTCAGCGCGTAATCGAGGACTGCCTGGGCAGTTTCCGAGGAATAGTGCTGCCTGCCCCAGGGAACCAGTACTGTAAGTATTCCATCGCACCCCGCGACAGCCCTTTTAATAACTTCGCGATTGTTGGTATGGCCGGGGATGATCGTGATACGTCCTTTGAATGAGTCCAGTTTATTGACGCTACTCTCACGGCAGACCCCGACTACTTGATAGTTCCGGTCAAGCGCATGCTGCACCATATATCTGCCCAACTTTCCGGAGGCCCCGACAATACAAACTTTCATTTTATTCTCCTTTTTTTTATTTGCTCTGCAGTACGGCTTTACCCGAGTTTAATCCTGTTGTGCCGGAATTACCGCGGAACAGTACAATCGCCAGCCAGACGAACCAGATTACCTGGCCCAAACCAAAGATTACATTCAGGTTGCTCAACACCGGAATAATTGAGATGATGCCCACCGCGCCGACCAATAAGCCAAGGATATTCAAGATTTTGGGAAGTCCGCCAGCCCGCATCGCAGCTAGACTGAAAAGCAGCGTCATGAAGCCGCCCAGGATTTCACCGTTGCCGTTGCCCAGTCCATTAGACACAGTTTCAATACCCTGCCAAACCATTGAAGCTTGAGCCGAGTCTCTGGCATATAATGCCACGACCGGGTCAATCCCGGCATTAGAAACCATGCCGCTGGCAATCAGAGAGCCTGCCCAGATAATTCCAATCGCGGCTGCAACTCGTGCAATAGCCGGTGAGCCGGTTTGCAACCTGTCATATAACACCAGAGACAATACAATCAGAAAAATGCCAAAGAAAACGTACATGAGCAAGTTAGTTGAAAAGAAAACCATCTGTTTATCGACAATCAAGGACACTTTTTGAGCCGGATCAGTGATTGCGGGGTAGTCCAGAACAACAATGAAGAGAAACATTCCGATAAGGTATGCTAACGCCAGATACAACGCTGAGAAACCACCGAATTTTTGCAAAGTTTTCATTATTTTCCTCCCTAAAAATAGCTTATTTTGATTTACTATTTATCGTCTTTATGATTTATGCGGTCATTTTCAACACGACCAACTGAAACCAGGGGTATGCCCAAATCGCGCACTTTTTTAAGTAAGCCGTGCAGGGCGGACTGATCAGCCACGGGACCCAGCAAGAGTGTGTTACCATCCTCCTCAAGTGTGATGGACATACCATCAAACCAATTTGCCCAACGCTCCTCCAGGTGTCCTTTGAGTCGGATTTCATAATATTGATTGTCAGAAGTCGGTTTACCGGTCATTTTGAACCTCGTTTTTTTATCTCTGGTCTGGATTAAATTCAGAATACCGGTTAAGATGGTGAGCCGTCATCACCACATGATGTGATTGGTATGGTGATTAACGGCAAAAATAAACGGGGCAGGTGTAATTATTCACCTGCCCCGTTTGCAGCCAGCGATTTCCAGTAAGTTATATTATGTTAAGTTGCTCGGCACGGCGAACAGCCGCCCGGCGGTTATTTACACCCAGTTTGGTGTAAATACTTTTGGTATGGGTACGCAGGGTATTAAGAGACACAATCAAATAACGGGCTATTTCCGGGCCGCTTAATTCACCACGCAGCAGCCTGAGCACTTCCAACTCGCGTTCGCTCAAAGGCTCTATTATGTCCGGTTTTTGTTGAACACGCTCTGAATTCAGCACTGCCACCGGCTGCGGAAAGGCAGCCAAGAGCTTGTCCGAAAAATCTCTCAGTGAATCACTGAGGTCACGAGTTTGTTTTTCAATCAATAGCCGCATTACTTCGCCTTCATCCAGAAAAACACGAATATAATCTTCCTTTTCAGCCAGACCAAGGGCGCGTTTTAGTGATAATGAGGCATCGACAAGGTTATCTTGCGACTGGAAGGCAAGGGCTTGCAGCAGCAGGATTTGTATGGCGCTGCCCAGCCGGGCGCCAGTTTCTGCCGCTTTCAGCAGGCGCTCCAATAACCGGACAGCCTCCCCGAGAAAACCGGTATTTTTACCATTTTCCCCAGCAGCAATCAGCACGCGGGCCAGTGTAATATATTCAAATTCGCGCGTGAAGAGAATATCATCATCTACCTTTAGAGCTTGTTCACGCGCCCACCTCATAGCTTCAGTCAGTTTACCCTGTTTTAGCCATATGCGAGCTTTAAAAGCAGCAACCGGATGTACATCCGGCAACGGACTCCGAATATAGGCATGCTCTGCCTCATCAAGCAAATCAAGTGCTTCATCCAGGTTACCCTGAGCTTCTTTCAGCCGTGCCCGGGAGACCTGCAGACGATAGAACCAATTCGATGTCGCAGACTGCTCGCCCAGTTTCCGGCCGGTCAGCAAGTACTGGGTGGCGGCTTCCAAATCATTTTGTTCAATGCAAAGCTCAGCGAAGCCGCGATACAAGTCCGATGTTCCGACAGGCAGAGGTTCGCCTTGCCCCTCCACCAGATGTATTGATTGCGTATAGCTGCTTTTGGCATCATTAAGACGGCCCAGGGCCACCCTGATATCGCCCAACAGAAATGTGATGCTGATTAAAGTTGTGATTTCGCCAATTTCCCTCAATTTCGTTTGAAAATCGGACAGGGAACACTCGGCTGCCTCTAAATCACCACTGGTATACTGAGCAATACCCAGGAGTGAGGTAGCCTGGATGTATCTAACCTGGTCATCTTTGGGACGAAGTTTAAGCGCCTGTTCAGCATACTTTATTGTTTCTGGAATATTGCCAAGAGCCAGGGAACGGTAAGTCCGGGCGGTGGCGATTGTTGCAAGCAGAGAGTGAAATTGCTGCGTGTCCGTCACAATTAACTTATCTTCCGGCATTGCCAGGCATCTTTCGGCTTCTTGTAAACGGACCTCACTGGCGTCCAACTCGCCGCTATCCAGCAAGGCCCAGGCATAACCCACGATTATAACAGGTCTACGGTTAATGAACTCATCAGGCAGCGCTTTAACCCAGCCAAGCCAGGTAGAGGATTGATAGCTGATGTCCATAGCGGACCAGGCCAGTTCTATCAAGTCAGCGGCACGCACAAAATCTTTAGCCGCCAGGGCATGACCAATGGCCTCGGCAGACAGTCCATTCTTCTCATACCAGATACTCGCACGCCGGTGCAGAGCACTCACTTTATCAGGTTGCGCCTGCCACAAATGGGTTTGCAGAACCTCGGCGAAAAGATGGTGGTAGCGATACCACCGGCGCTGGTTATCCAGTGGAATGAGAAACAGATTGCTGCGTTCTAAAATCTCCAGCATTTTCCGGCCGTTTTCCTGCTCAGTGACAGCATCGCATAAAGCAGCGCTAAAGCGGTCCAGAATGGAGGTTTGCAGTAAAAAGCTGCGGATAGGTTCAGACTGTCCCTGGATAACTTCTTCGACCAGATAGTCCAGTACGAAACGATTACTTCCGGTAAATGCCCGGATAAAACCGGTGAGGTCATGCCGGCCCTGCATAGAGAGAGCGGCCAACTGGAGGCCTGTAATCCAACCTTCGGTCCGATTTTCCAGCGCGGTTATATTGTCAGCAGATAGATTGAAACCCATCACCTGATTAAGAAACTCGGCGGCTTCAGCCGGAGTAAATCGCAAATCAGCAGCGCGCAGTTCGGTCAATTGGCCTCGAGCACGCCAGCGGGCCAGGGGAAAAGGAGGGTCCTCGCGGGTGGTAATGACCAGGTGCAAGCGTGCTGGTATATGTTCAATCAAAAAGATAAGAGCCTGATTCAGCGATTGATTTTCAATCAGGTGGTAATCATCCAGGACTAAAATAAAGTCGTCCGGAATAGCGGTGATATCATTAATAAGTGCAGGCAGAACCGTCTCGATTGGCGGCGGCTGAGGGGATTGGAGCGCTCTCAATACCCCTTCTCCGGTCTTGGGCTCAACTTTCTGTAAAGCCGCCACGAGATATGCCATAAAGGAAGCTGGGTCGTTATCCCCTTTGTCCAATGATAACCAGGCCGCCGGCCGCTGGCGGCAGGCCAACCATTGGCTGACCAGCGTGGTCTTACCAAAACCCGCAGGGGCAGAGATGAGAGTCAACTTGCGGCTCAAACCTTCGTTCAGCCGTTCCATTAAGTTCGGACGTGCAACAACCCCCGGACGTAATGGAGGCGCAAAAAGCTTGGTGGCTAAAATTGGTGCAAACATAAATCAACACCAAATATGGGCACTTATTTATCAATATTATATCAGGTTGAGGGTATTATAAGGCCTTAAAAGCTAATCCGCAAAGATGATAATACAATTGGGAAACGCAACCTGAAGTATATGGCAAATAAGATTTCAAGTATTATTCCTAATAATAAAAAAACTAAATATTTTGTTTTTCAATCTATATACTTAGCTTGAAAGACAGCGAAAAAGTTCTGCCTATTGACCACGACCGCCTACCATTTAACCCCCTCTCTATTTCCACTACAGCTAAACTCTATGCACCCAATCCGAAACACAAAAGTACCGCTTGTTTGGTCGTGTTATATCATTACGCTGTTATCGGTTTTGTAAATCGGTTAACCTGAGCTGCCGGTTTCCAGCCGTTCAGGAAGTGGATTGACCGTGTATCTGTAAATACTGATTCACCCGGTTGGCCGCATTCTCCGTAAGATTATTGTAATAAAACAAGTAGTCATATCTATGATAGACTCCTTTGCCAAAAACAGCATTGCCCGGCGACAGCTTTTCGACATCGGCAGTGCTGCAGATCAGGACTCCCCGGGCCTTATCAACGCGAGCATCGGCATACTTACCGGCCGATACCAGATTATAGTCGGCATCGACCAGCATTGAACCCAGATTCCGGTCTGCGGTAGCTAAAGTCTCATCCCTGGTCCAGCTGATCGGGTTGATCACCTGAGCCCCCGGCAGCACCACCGGATTGTTGCCTTCTATAACCGGAGCTTCGGTGTTATAAGAGATGATTACCCTTGTATCATCCGGACCATCTGCAAACTTTAAATGCGGGTTGTCGGCCAGATATTCAGCGGTAACTGAATATCCGATAACATAGGCCGCCACCATCCTTTGATAGACCTCGGGATGCACTTTCATGTAGCGGGACAGCAAATAAATAAGAACATTCGATCCCTGAGAATGCCCGGCCAGGATAAACGGCCTTTCTTGATTGTAATTATTAATATAGTAATCGAAAGCAGCTATGGCATCCCCGGCGGGAATATCTCCCACTATTTGTGCCTGTTCTGCCTGGGGCAAAGTCAACGAATAGGCTGCATCCACCTGCCGGTAATATGGAGCGAAAACGTTCCCCACAGGCTCAAAAACACTGGCCTGGATATTAAAAGCTACTTTTGAGCCTGCCAGCATGGAAGGATTATCGATTTCACAGATGTTCGGATCAGCATCGCTGACCTTTTGCCAGGCGGTAGGATAAAGGTAAAAAACATCTACTGCTTTTTCAATTGATGATGGTAAATTCAGCCAGTGTTCGGGGTCAGAATAATCAACGTCTGAAACTGCTGCCGGCGCCTGACTGCTTGTTTCCGAAGTTGAATTAGTAGCCGTATTGGCACAGGCTGTCAACGAACTACTTAAAAGCATCACCAGTAGCAACAACAGATAAATTACTCTTCTCACAGATTTCTCCCTCTGGTAAACAGAATAAAAAACGATAATTGTACTTGTTCAGCAACAACTCGCAGTAGCACTAAACTGATGAGATCACAAATCTTCAAAAGCCAGACCTACAATTGAGCAACGTAGCAGTTGCTATATCTTGATTGGAGCAAGATGGTCAACCATTCATTTGTCGGTTGCCCATGATCTTAGGCCTGTTTCTTGTTTTGCAAGGCAACACTTTATTATAGCTAATCCATGGACTATATTGATAATTTCCGAGCTACTAATTCCCCAGCTTGAAGCTAAACTCGCAAGTCCGAGTTCTGTATTGTCCATTAGCGCCCGGTTTACTCTAATTAAAATTTTGTTGTCGGAAGTTACCTGAAAATCGGAGTTCGTTTGGTATTCAGAATTTTTACAGGTAAAGGCCTTAAAGACCCCGAGAGTCACCTATCAGGGTCTTTAATACTACCTATCTTTGAACAATATTATTCTAATTCCAGCACATTCCCGTCTTCATCGTAGTATGTACCGGTCCCGTCCGGATCGCCGTTGACGAAATTGCCCCAGTAGAAAATATCACCTGACGGATAGAAAAGCATCCCGGAATGACCGATAGCAGGCTGAAAAATCGTCCTGTTGTCACCGATTACCAGGGTATCTCCGCTGACAGTGATATCACCGTAGTACGTCTTCTGTCCTTTCTCGTTGTACAGATATCCGGTACCGGTGTATATCGTTCCGATGTTCTGGTCGATTACTCCTTCCAACATCTTCTTACCGGTTGAGCTGTAAATAATACCGTTGCCAAACATCTTGTTATCGGTAAATTCGCCTTCGTATCTTAACTTACCGTCGGCATATAGTTTGCCTTCACCCTGGATAATACCGTTTACGAATTCACCTTCGTAGACCTTGGTTGAGCCGGCATACAATGTGCCTTTACCGTTTTCATTACCCTTGAAAAGGAGTGTCTCACCATCCAGATCGAACCCGGAAGGCTCCGCTTTCGCACATCCGGACAGCAAGAGGCCGGCGACCATAAGCAGAATAATGTTTACAACAGCCAGTTTCTTCATCATTTTCATTATCCTCTCACCCCACAGGCCCCGTTCGGCGTTTTTACTTCAAAGGATTCACCGGATAGAAATTCCTTTGTTTTCGACCAGATATTTCCGAGCATTTCTGCCAGAGCGCTCGAAGAGGTTTTTTTGACAGCTTTTTCTTCCGGTATCTGCAAGCGTATACCGACCGGTATTTTCAGTGAACCGCTTACCTCTCCTTCAATAGTTACCACGCCGGATTCGCTGACGACCGTGTCTCCGGCGAGCAGTACCTCACCGACTACAGCCGGGATTATCCTGGCATCTCTTTGAATATAGGCTTTCCCCTCGATAGAGCTTATCCGGCCTTTTGCTGTTCCGGTACCGAACTCAAGTGATTCGTCAGTCGTTTTTGATGGCGCAGTCACAGGTGCTCCTGCTTTATAAGCAATGAGAGAAAGAGTTCTGGTACCTTCATCCGGTCCCGCACCCGGCATATCCCATACCTTTTCTTTTATGGTGCCATTCAGCTTTATTCTGGTACCCTCAACCTCAAAAGCGCCCAATAGTTCAAGACTGCGTGACGGACTGCTCTGAGAAAGACCGTAAAAACTGCCGTCTTCTTCCAGATAGATACTTTCAATAGTATAAGGTGAATACACCGCATAACCTAAGCGTAAGTCAGCTTCAGGATCGGTCATGTATTTGTTATTAAGTCTGACTTCGACATCATACGGCCCCGACGACCGGTCTGCCAATGCTGCGAAGTGCCCTGTATCCTGGTCTAACAAAATTTCGAGTTTGCCTGTCCAGGCACCTAATAAGTCTTCGATAGTCAGATCGAGCTCGGTTGGGTCTGCTGCTAAAGCCGGCATCGCTTGAAATGAGGGGCTGGCAATGAGCGTCAGAGCTAATAATATTGTTATTAGTTTCCTCAAAACTACCTCCTTATTTTTTTATGCAGGACGATTTAAGAATTCACGAGGTAAGAAAAGTGAACTCTATTGAATGGAAAAGCGGCCTTAACGGCAGTTGCGTCTGTTTTACACATCGTTTAAGTGTACTTAGAATTGAGGATAAAGACAACCAGGTTAGTTGTAGAAACTCATAAAAAAATTGCCTAATTTTTACCCATGTTGTCTCTCAATTCCAGCCGATTTGATATATACTGAGATTGAAATACTGCGCCCAACACACTGGTTATTTATAGTGTTTCAGCTGATGGTATTATTATGTCTTGAAAAAGATTATAGCGAGGGAAGAGTTATGGAAAAAATGAATAAGCGAAAATCCCATCTCAACATTGATGTCCGGAATTTTACGGATGCTGATTACCGGGAGTTTACGGACAACCTTGGTAAAATCGAGATCAAGTGCGTAGAGAAGGCCGGGCAATGCTTCCACAATATCGGCGATACTTATGTCTATGCGATACCCTACCAGCAGCCGCAGAATATTTGCTATGCTCTCAAGCATGTCCTGGAGCTTTATAACTGGAGGGTTGCACTGGGCGTCCCTTCCTGGGATGCCGGCGACCGGGAGGTTTACAGGGTCCATTGCCCTGACCGGACAGGTACCGTCTGGGAGATGAAAAGGATAGATTAAAGGTAATCTTGACGTTACCCCGGCTATAGCTTACGTAACCATATCATGCAGGCTGATATCTTTCCAGTTTGAGTATATAGAAGGTGGATTCAGTGTTCTTGAGCATTAAGGGCTTCTTGAGGTAACTGGAAGGTCAAGGGCTGATTGTAATTTAAGAACACGACCTGTCCGGAGAAGCTGGAGTTTACAGGGTTGGTGGTCGGTGTATAAGGGTTGGTTGTAATCGCTCCACCGCCGACATAACCGTTAAAATCAGCCGCGACCTGCGCCTTCAAAGGCAAGTAACTGCTTTTATCGATCCACAGTTTTACAGAACTGTTTTGATAGGCATCCTCTCTGACTACCGGTATACCACCACCAAACATCACGTCTATTGCCGGTCCTACGCCGGGCTGTTCTTGAGAAATTACCCAGTCGATAATAGCCTGAACCGATGGTACAAAGCTTAAGACATAGCAATCGCTGCCGTTGATACTTTCACTCTCCTGCAAATTGGTTTGCCCCGCGCTTTTTAAGAGTTCTTCGTAATAGGAGATTTGAGTCTCCATAGCCCAGACTTTATCGGTAAGCTGGTATTTATCCCAAAAATTACTGCGGTTGCTCAAGCCGGGTGTTGTCGCCTTGAGATACTCCCAACCGTTTTGAATGTACATCTCAATTGAAAAATCGCTATAGCCTGTAATCTCCATAGTCATGGCCATCTCCCGGTTGGAGATATCGATACTTTTGGTACCTTTCCATTCGATTGTGGTCACATTGGGTTCAGGCGCTGAAGTAACTTTGTATAAATTTACAACATCGGTATCGATTTTGACCGAAGTAACCCGGTTTAAAGCCGATATAGTCTGTGCGACTATTTTTTGAGATTCGGCAGAGGAAGATTGACCGGTACACCCGACCAGGGTGATAAGCAGAATCAAAGATACCGCTAAGAAACCTAGCCTTCGCATAGCCCCTCCTTCCACTCGATAAATACCTTTCATTTACATATAACGCCGGATCCGGCAATCCGTTAGGGCTCCCTAAAGATTAAAGACGGCCTCCTTTCAGTAAATACTATAAGCAGCCTCTTCTCCTTGAATAGCGTCCCTCATATGGTCAATAGTTGTCAGGAGTATCTATTGGGCTGACACTACCCGATAACGGGCTATTGTAACAAGTACCTCCTTGCCTCATCCAGTCCGGTAGCCTAAACTGGGTAAGGTATCAGTCAGCAAAAAGCGGCCTGGTTGAACGGCAGCTGTAAAATTCTTGCACAATTCAGCAAAAAAAAGTCAGGCACGCCTTGCCTTTTATCGTTATAGTGTTACTAAAGGAGCAACAGCGGCATGGAATGGTCTGATAGAATGAACGCAGCGATAAGCTATATCGAAGATAACCTGACCGATGAGATCGATTATAATCAAGCGGCCGCCAGGGCTTGTTGTTCATTATTCCATTTCCAGCGGATGTTCTTGGCCATTATCGGTGTAACTCCCTCGGAATATACTAGGCGGCGCAGGCTTACCCTGGCGGCTAAAGAACTGACCTCCGGCGGCACTATAGATCACTTACCCCTCTAAGAACTACGACAACAAAATGCGCTCTTGCATTTATACTCTCCGCTTTGTACGCTTTAAAAAACAAGCTAACGCAGTGTTACTCACCAGATGAAAAGCATTAGTCCGGTATAGTAAAATGGTTACAATGCTAACACTGGCATATGCTGACAAAAAGTCAGTATTGTGCAGCCCGTTAAATTTTACAGGGGTTTCCAGCAGGTCAAGGAACAACCAAGTTTTGAACAGTAACCGTGAACTAATAGCGCAACTTCACGAAACATTATACCCTCGTATTGTCCGGTATATTGCTGTCCGCATCGGGGATTTTGTCGAAGCGGAAGATCTGGGCAGTGAGGTTTTTGTACGTGCACTCCGTGCTGCAGAGAAATTCCAGAATAAGGAAATTCCCATAGAAGCCTGGATATTCCGCATTGCTCATAACTTGGTGGTTGACCATTTGAAAGCCAAAAGCCGGAGGCCGAAAATATTATCCATAGAAAAAGAGGAGATTGTTGCCGTAGACGGCCATGATGTTAGCGAATTTATAGAGCAGGCTCTAGACCGTGAGCGGGATATGGTGGCGGTCCACGCTGCTATTGCTCAACTTAGTGAAGCCCAGCAGCAGGTACTGGCCCTACGGTTTAGCGATGCCGAAATGACCTCTGAACAGATTGCCCAGATTCTGGGGAAAAAGCCCACGGCGGTGCGTGAGATGCTGAGCACAGCTATTAAACGATTGCGGACTATCCTTAGGGAATACAGGGAAAAGTAACGATGGCAGACAAGTTCGAACTTATATTAGATGAATGTATTCGGCTAGTGATGCAGGGCATACCGGTAAGCGAATGTCTGGCACGCTATCCTGAGTATGCTGCCGAGCTTGAGTCGCACCTTGCTACTGTCAAAGCAAATGACTGACGTTTATAGCCGCGAGCCCAGCCACGATGCTTTTACACGAAGCCATCAACGTCTACAGGCTGAAATGACTGCGCTTGAGCAGAAAGAAAGAGAACGGTCGGAGCGTACTTCACCTTGGACTAACTGGTTCAAGAGCAGTGTCCGCAGGTGGGTGACAGTAGCAGCAACTATCGTGTTGATCTTTATTATTGCCAGTGCTGGCACTATCGCCGCGTCAGCGAACTCTCTGCCTGGTGAGCTATTGTACTCGGTGAAGCACGCTACTGAGCAAGCGAGGCTTGCCTTAGCTTTTTCTGATCTGAGCAAAGCTGATTTACATCTGAATTATGCAGAACGGCGTGCGGTTGAGATGAGCACATTAATTGAGTACGGTAATATCACTTCTGTGGAAGAAACAGCAGCCAAAATGGAAGAACACCTTGTGGCATCTGGTCAATTCGCTGCAAAAGCAGGACAGCCGGAGGCAGTCTTATTCAAGACAAAACTGGAAACCAGCGCCACACTCACTCTAGGACAATTGGAGGCTGCCATCAATCAGGCTCCAGAGGAAATACGCGGGCAATTGTTCCAGTCACTGGTTATTGTCAAAGAAGGCTATGATCTGGCGACAGAAGCTTTGCCGCTGCCGGTTGAACCTACACCGGAGTCTCCCATTTCTACCGAGCCTGAGGTGACCCCATCTACCACTCCCACGCCGTCACCACAGCTAATTACACCTGAACCAACATCCGGTACAGAAACGACTCCAGAAGCTCCTCTTCCCCAAGTCGTAGAAATAATAGGCACAGTCCAATCACTGAGCACGGAACAACTCATGGTTGATGGACAAATCGTGGTAATTACCGCTAGCACTAATATATCAGGGGTTATAGCATCAGGAGCAATGGTATCTGTGACTGGAACTCGCAATGCCGACGGCGCCATTATTGCCAGTTGTATTGATGTTATAGTTCAAATACCCTTGCCAACCGTACCAACACCACTAATTACAACTCCCACTCCAGACCCACACCTGTTCGTCATTGTGGGTGAGTTAACTAGCATTCTCCCAACGCTCTGGGTAGTAGATGGTTCTCAGGTAGTTATCACTTCTCAGACTACTATTCAGGGATTACCACTTATAGGACTTTCCGTACAGGTGGAGGGTTTTATACAAGCCGACGGTAAAACTGTTGCAACCACTATTACTGTCCTATCGTCCGTTCCTACACCGACGCCGTCAACGACACCGACACCACCACCAACTCCTACAACCTCCACAACACCCACACCTACACCTACACCAACTGCAGAACCACAGCCATTCGTCATTGTGGGCAATTTGACCAGTATTCTTTCAACACTCTGGATAATCGATGGTTTGCAGATAGTTATCACTCCTCAGACTACTATTCAGGGATTACCACTTATAGGACTTTCCGTACGGGTGGAAGGTTTCATACAAACCGACGGTAAAGCAGTTGCGACACTTATCACTGTGTTGCCCTAAATAATTCTACCAGCAGATAAGACATTAAAGGCGGAGCTTGAAGCTCCGCCTTTTTTATTATAAAAACCTTTATTCAAAAAAACCTGACACCCATTTAGCCTCTGTCGTTGTAACTAGTGAAAGATAAAATGACTCTTCAAAACGGAGGCTTAAAATGACTAAGAAACTCCTGGTTGTTCTCGGTACTATCCTGGCACTAATCCTTACAGTAACAGCCTGTCAGACGACACCCCCTACGGCAAAAGGAGAAGCGGTTTTTACCGTGTCTGACACAGCAGCAGATATAAGCGCCGTTTCTGACATCGGCCTGACTATTGACGGTTTAAGAGCACGCAACGAGTCTGGTGTATGGACTTCAGTAAAGTTAGAAGAGCAGAATTTTATGCTTTTTGACCTGCGGGATAAGGAAGCAATTGAGTTGTTAGCCCATGCTGAACTGGCGGCTGGCACCTACGACAGGCTGGAGATTGATGTGACCACCGCTATCGTTATTGAGCTGCCGGTAATCATGAAGCGAAAATACCCGGTAACAAGCTGCAGCTAGAAGGCACTATGGAAGTGCAGACTGGAGGCACTGCTACCGCCAACTTCGATTTCTTAGCCGATAAATCACTCCACATCACCGATGATGGGCAATATATCTTCGCCCCAGTAATCTTGCTGGAGACCCGAACTGGTGCTGAAGTAGAAATTCAGTCCAACAATGAAGTTAAAGTTAGTGGGGGTTCAGTCGCTACCCACTTGGAGGCTGGCATGGATGTGAACGGGAACATTGGTACAGGGCTACAGATATCTCCTGGTGCAATATTGAGTGTGACAACCTCAGGCAGCATTGTACAGACAGGTGGCAGGATAATGGTTAGCGGTATTATCAGCTCTGTAGACACCACAAACGGTACAATCACCATATTAACTAATGCTGGCACCGAGGTAATGCTCAAAGCTAATGAGCAGTCCAACCTTATACTAGGTGGCATACTATCTGGCATTTTGGAGCTTAAGTCACAAATCGGTACGCAGGTGCAGGCAGACTACGATACCAGCACCGGTGTAATCGTAGAAATGCAGACGCAGAGCAATACCCAGACCGACACTGCGTCGACTGTTAATGGGAAGCTGGAAGCGGTTAATACTCTTTCCGGCATCATTACCATTGTTGGAGACACAGGTGTAGAACTCGTACTCAATGTGGGTACTAATACCAATATTCTTGTCAACGGCACTGCAAGCAGTCTTACCGGCCTAGAGACCAGCATCGGCTCCCAAGTGACCATAATCTATAATACTCAGACCAACGTTGCTAGTATGGTTGTCGTCCACAGTAATACTGGTGGTTCTGTTTCCACCAATGGAACTCTTAAAGCGGCGGACCTTATAGCAGGAACCGTCACGATAACCACTCAGACCGGGGCAGATCTCGTATTGAGCATAAATTCATCGACCCAGGTGGTAGCCAATGGGATAGTAGGAAATGTCTCATCGCTCACCACAAAAATTGGCTCTCGGGTAGCAGTGACCTACAACGCTGAAACTAAAGTGGCAACAAGTATTACGGCAAATGAGAACACCAGTGATACTGTTTCCGCCAGTGGTACACTGAAAGTCGTGAATTCTATCTCGGGGACTATCACGATTGTCATTCAGGATGGGACGGAACTGGTACTTCATATCACCTCGTCAACTCAGGTGACAGTGAACGGATCTGCCAGCAGTACTACCAGCTTAGCGACCAGTATTGGATCCCAAGTGACAATAACCTATAACGCTCAAACCAACGTTGCTACCAGCATTAACATCAAGTAGATACTCATTTGATAGAGACCAATGGATTGCTTGAAAAGACTTTAATAATATCTTAGCTTCAATATTCACAGAAAGAGGCTTTTCGATAGCTGGTATACCCGACTATCTCTCAGCTTTGCTGTCTATATGAATTTAAACTTGACTTGACGATTCTAGCTGAAGCTTTACAGGATTAGATGCTCTCAAGGAATGCTAAAAATTATGCAGAATATTTTATATCCCTGCTATCTTGGCGAAGACTATAGTGACCCAGGGGAAGCTAAACTAACGCTATAAACTAAACCCCTTATTGACTTATAAAAAACAAGGCAGAAGAAGGTGATAAATAAATGAGCAGTCTGGAATCATTTGAACGTCTTCCTAAAGACTATAAAGAGGCTGTCAACCGCATAATCAAAAGCGTTATGAGTGATAAGTTTCCAGAGATGAACGATGCCTTCCGGGTATGGCAGGCCGAGATATTTCTGTCTGGTGCACTTGAAGAAGAGAAGCAGCCTGACCCCAAGCTATTTGAGATCGAAGCCCTGTCATTCCAGAGTGGATGGAAGATGAGAGAGCTCAAACAATAGAGTAGCCTGATACTAAACACGACAGAACGTAGGCTTGAACTGCGTATCGCAGCAGATCTAAGTTCAATAGGAGATGAGTTCCATGACCTAAAACGATTAAGCGGGTGAGGCCGATATTTATAGGTAATATCTATTACTGTTGGATAACACAAAAATAACCAAAGCAGGAGTGAAATTTCGTTGAAATAGTTTTAACAGCGGGCCTATTCCTGGCGTTTTTAATTGTCATGATTATACCCACAGCTGTGTTTGCTTACGAGAGCAACGAAAATACAATCGAAAGGTGGAAGATGTAGAGAAATATAAACAGTTATCCAGATGTTCCAGATTGGGAGACAAGCTGGTCGAGGAAGGGCTGATTTCCCAAAAACAGTTGGGGATAGCTCTGGATTATCAAGAACAGTTTGGCGGAAAGCTGGGAGAAATCGTTATCCTCTTAGGTTTTGTCGCAAAGCCAGATGTAGCAAAGGCCCTTAAGCTGACAGAGCATGAAAAATTACCCATAGGGGAAATGCTGTTAAAAAACGGCGACATTACACCCGGGCAACTCGAAAAGGCGCTCATAATTCAAAAAACCAGCAACAGTCTAATCGGCGACATTTTGCTGTCTTTGAAATACGTCACGACGGACATTCTCTATAAACAGCTAGCCATCCAGAAACAAATGGGGAGGATCGGAAGGCAAACTAATTTTAAAGATGCCCGCCAATTACCCTTCGAACTGGCCAAAAGATACAGTTGCGTCATCGTCCACGATCAAATCAATCGTTATTTACTTGCAGTCACCGAATACCTCAGCGAAAGGCAGATAAAAGATATCGAACGTTTAATGGGGAAATCGGTGGAAATGATCCTTGTTTCACAATTGGAACTGGATTTGTATTGGAACCGGGTTTACAGCCAGGACATGGTTGAAGAAAGTGTTTTCAAACTGGCGAGGCAGAACCCGGAAAATTCCGCGGTGAGGACTTTTACATGGCCGCAAATATGTGGCTTTGTTCTGCTGGCGCTAATAGCGAGTGCCTGCATATTAAAGTTCGGATTTGTTGCACTTATCGTGATAAACTACATCATTCAGTCGGCCTACCTGATCCTCATTCTTTTTAAGATGGTCATTGTCTGGGAAGGTGCCAGCAAAAACACGCAGATACACATAACACAGGAAGAACTAGACTCGATAGATGAGCGATTATTACCAGTCTATACTATTCTCCTTCCT
The DNA here is from genome assembly GCA_034429955.1 of Dehalococcoidales bacterium. Classification (GTDB taxonomy): domain Bacteria; phylum Chloroflexota; class Dehalococcoidia; order Dehalococcoidales; family UBA3254; genus DATIKD01. The sequence goes on along the minus strand of DAOUFH010000157.1, from coordinate 1,775 downwards.
TTATATAGAGAGAGTAATATCGCCCGAAAATTATTGTCGAACGTCGAAAAGCTCGACTACCCCAAGTCCAAGCTGGATGTTCGTTTGCTGCTAGAAGAAAATGATCGGGAACTCATTGAGACCATTCGCGGGTTGAATCTCCCATCCTATTATTCAACACTGATCATTCCCGAGTGCCATCCCAAGACCAAACCGAAGGCCTGTAATTACGGGCTGATACACGCCAGGGGCGAATATGTAGTGATTTATGACGCAGAAGACAAGCCGGAGCCGGACCAACTAAAGAAAGTTTATCTTGCCTTTAAAAAACTGCCGGGAAATACTATCTGCATTCAAAGCAAATTGAATTATTACAATAGTATCCAGAACATCCTGACAAAATGGTTTACCCAGGAATATTCAATGTGGTTCGAAATATTGTTACCGGGTGTGATGCGACTTAATATCCCTATACCTCTCGGAGGTACCTCCAACCATTTTAAGACAGCGTATTTGAGGGAAATAGGGGCATGGGATCCATTCAATGTTACAGAAGATGCAGACCTGGGCATAAGGCTTTACAAAGAAGGTTATCTTACAGCCATCATCGACTCGCGTACCTATGAAGAAGCTAACAGCAGGCTGGGGAACTGGATAAGGCAGAGGTCACGGTGGTGCAAAGGTTATATGCAGACCTGGCTGGTGAATATGCGCCATCCCATTAAGTTATTAAAAGAATTAAAACTGCGTGGATTTCTCGGTTTTCAGGCCACCGTTTTGGGGATGTTTTTACCTCTATTGATAAATCCCATTCTATGGATACTCATGGTACTATGGTTTGCAGTCAGCCCCCATTGGATGCAGCTCATGTTCTCCGGGACAGTATATTATTTCTCTCTGTTTCTTCTGATAGCCGGCAATTTTTTCTTCGTTTATTCTGGTGTTGTGGGGATATACTGGTTCATCGGCGATATTACAGACAAAGACAAAAATTATACTATAAGCTTCGCAATAGTCAAGTATGCTTTGTTAATGCCATTATACTGGCTTTTGATGAGTGCCGCTTGTTATAAAGCTTTGTGGCAATTGATTTACAATCCCTTCCACTGGGAAAAGACTGAGCACGGGCTCACTAGCAAGCACCACGAAATATTAGGAGAGGAAGAAAATTCTTAAGCGGATATCTGGCTTTCTGACCCACGGCAGGCTCATTTTTATCGTCGTTTTTATCACGGAATGCGCCGTGGGTTATTATGTCAATCACGTTGAAAAAATGATCATGGGGGATGCTCTGTCCCGGATAGCCAACGCCTATTATGTCCTGTACATCGAACCGCCGCATTTGGCCTCGCTAGGTTTTGTCTGGAACCCGCTGCCGAGCGTGCTGGAAGTTCCGTTCATGTTCCTTGCACAGGTATACCGCCCTATCGCTACATCCGCCTTGGCAGGGATGATTGTAACGGCTGTTGCTACGGCGGGCACTGCCGTATTGATATACCGAACCTGTCGCTATTTCAAGATGGGGCTTTGGTCATCGCTGCTGCTGACAGCGCTGTACTGTATCAATCCCTTTATTTTTATCTACGGCTTTAATGGCATGAGTGAGGCAGTGTTTATATTCACGGTTATGCTGATTGTTACTCAGTTCATCTGCTGGATGGAAGACGGGCAAAGGATACACCTGCTGATCATGGGAATAGGTATGGCGCTGGCTTTCCTCTCACGCTATGAGGCGATCCCATTGTGCGCCGCTATATTCATCGGGGTGGCCATTATCGTCTTCCGTCGAAGGAAGT